>JAZFUC010000225.1:0-9197 GCA_036446995.1 Dehalococcoidales bacterium
CCGCTCTCGATGGGAGCGGATGAACTTATCCTGCTGGAAGACGAAGTTTTTGGGGAAGGTGACAGCCACTCCATAGCTTATGCTTTGGCTATGGCCATCAAGAAAATAGGCGAATACGACCTCATTTTCTGCGGCCGGCAGGCGGCCGATTGGGACAGCGGGCAGGTAGGTTTGGGTATCGCCGAGATACTGGGGTTGCCCAGCGTGACCCTGGTAAGGAAGATTGAATTATCAGACGGTAAAGCCAGGATTGAACGAGTGTCTCCGGACGGGTACGATGTTATCGAGGTATCCCTGCCGGCGGTGGCTACCATCAGCAACGAAATCGGCGAGCCCCGCTATCCGACTATAAAAGGCATCATGGGAGCCAAACGGAAAGAGCCGATTGTCTGGACTCCGGCCGACATCGACGCCGACGCTTCCCGGCTGGGAGCCGCCGGCAGAAAGAGCAAGCTTGTCAAACTCTTCCAGCCGGTCAAGGAAGGCACTTGCGAGATTATAGAGGGCGAAAGTCCGGAAGAAGCGGCCGTCAGCCTGGCCTTAAAGCTCAGGGAAGTTAAGATATTTTAAAATATCAGTTGAAAATAAAACCGCCTGGCGATCCTGTCGCCCGGCGGTATGAAATAAGGAGAAAAGAGGATGTCTGACAACAAAGGGGTACTGATATACGCAGAAGTATCTGAAGGAAAATTAAGCTCTGCCGCGGCCGAGCTGCTCGGTATCGGCAGGAAACTGGCCGATACCCTGGGGCAGGAACTTAGCGCGGTTTTAATCGGGGGCAGCGTAAGCGGTCTCGCCCAGGACGCCATTGCTTCCGGCGCCGACAAAGTGTATGTAGTGGAAGACCCTCTCCTGGAGGACTACCAGACCGACTCTTACCTGGCGGTGATGGAAAAGGTGGCCGGAGAAGTGCAGCCGGAGATTATTCTCCTGGGACAGACCTCCATCGGGAGAGACCTGGCCCCGAGGCTGGCTTTCAGGCTGGACACGGCGGTTACAATGGACTGTATTGCCCTGGAAATCGACCCGGATTCAAAGCGATTACTCCAGACCAAACCGGTTTACGGGGGCAACGCTCAGGCGGTTTACACCAGTGATTCAGATCCGCAGATAGCCACGGTCAGGAGCAAAGTGATGGACCCGGCCCAGACTGACTCCTCACGGAAAGGGGAGGTGGTTAATATCGAGGCCGGGCTGGACGCTTCCACCATACGCACCAAAGTTCTGGACAAGGTAAAAGAGGAAGTGGAAGGGATAAAGCTGGAGGACGCGGCTGTCATAGTCTCGGGAGGCCGGGGCATCGGTGACGCGGAGGGATTCAAGCAGCTGGAGGAGCTGGCCAGGTTATTAAAGGGAGCGGTAGGGGCCAGCCGGCCGGCGTGTGACGCCGGCTGGATATCAGACCGCTCACAGGTAGGTCTCACCGGTAAGATGGTTACTCCAGATTTGTATGTGGCCATCGGAATATCCGGGGCCAGTCAGCACCTGGCCGGGTGCTCCTCCGCCAAGACCATTATTGCCATAAACAAGGACCCGGAGGCCAATATTTTCAGGGAAGCCCGGTACGGGGTAGTGGGTGACTGGAAAAAGATATTACCTGCCTTTACGGAGAAGGTTAAAGAACTGGTTTCCGGCTAAGGGTACTATTTTTACGAAAACAGAAGAGAGGGGCTAAATGCCCCTCTCTTTTTACTTGTTATCAGAACCGGCTTTTACTTTTTCTGCCTGCCTCTCGGCAATTACTTTCTGGGTATTAAGCTGGGGCACCGGCTGGTAGTGGCTGAATTCCATTGTAAAGGTGCCCCTGCCATGGGTGATAGACTTCAGGTCAATAGCGTAACGCTGTACTTCGGCCAGCGGCACCTGGGCATCGATGACATTGACTCCGTTATCCGGATTCATCCCCTGCATATGGGCCCGCTTGGTGTTGAGGTCGCCGATAATGTCGCCGGTGTAATCTTCCGGCACGGTTATCGTCATATTCATAATCGGCTCCAGGAGAATCGGACTGCCCTCAATCAGGCCTTTCTTCAAAGCCCCGTCTCCGGCTATTTTGAAACATATTTCTGAAGAATCAACCGGGTGGAAGCTGCCGTCATAAACGGTCACCTTTATGTCCGTAACCGGGAACCGGGCCAGGACACCTTCATTTACCGCTTCATTTACCCCTTTTTCCACGGCCGGAATATAGTTCCTGGGGATACGGCCTCCCACTACCTTGCTCACGAATTCGCAGCCGCTGCCGGGCGGCAAAGGCTCCACCTCAAGGAGGACATGCCCGTACTGCCCGTGCCCGCCGGACTGCTTTTTATGCTTGTATTCGGCCTTGGTTGCCTGGGTCACCGTCTCTCTGTAGGGCACCCGGGGGGTTTCCAGGTTAATACCCACCCCGAACTTGGTCTGGATTTTCTCAGCGGCGACTTCAAGCTGGGTCTCTCCCAGGCCCGACAAAACCGTCTCACTGGTGCTCTTATCCCGCCGAATCTGGAGTGTCGGGTCTTCTTCTACCAGCCTGGACAAGGCCGCCCCCAGCTTATCAAGGTCAGCCTTTGTCTTGGGATAAACGGCCTCACTGAAAACAGGCTTGGGCAAAGAAATGGGGGTAAGCTTTACCGGCTTGTCCTGAGCGCAGAGCGTGTCCCCGGTGGTGGTCACATTCAGCTTGGCCACTCCCCCGATGTCACCGGCCCTAATCTCGGTAACCTGTTCCTGAGTTTTGCCTCTGAGGGTAAAAAGCTGACCGATACGCTCGGACTCGCCCCGGTTAGAATTCCAGACCTGGGAATTACTCTTGAAAACACCGCTGTAGACCCTGAAATAAGTCAGTTTACCCACATAGGGGTCGGCGGTCGTTTTGAATACCAGGGCGGATAACGGCCCGTTCGGGTCCGGCTCTGCGGTCTCCTGATCGCCGGAAGGCCCGACAATCGATACCTGCCGCCCCTCAGGTGAAGGCAGGTAATTGGCGGCCGCATCCAGCAGGAAATTAATACCAATATTCTTCAGGGCGGAACCGGCCAGGACCGGGACCACCTTGCCGGCGGCCACGCCCAGCTGCAGGCCGTTGATCAGTTCCTCCTGGGTGAGTTCTTCCCCTCCCAGGTATTTCTCCAGCAGACTGTCGTCCACCTCGGCAATCGCTTCTATCAGTTTTTCGCGGTAAGAATCCGCTTCTCCCTGCAGGGATGACGGTATTTCATCTTCCTTTGCCTCCGTGCCGGTATAGCTCTTCATCATCAGGAGGTCGATCAAGCCGCTGAAGCCGCTCTGAGCCCCGATGGGTATCTGCACCGGTACGCATTTGGAGCCAAATTTAGCCTGAAGCCCCTCTACCGTTTTGAAAAAATTGGCGTTCTCCCGGTCCATTTTATTGACAAAAACAATACGGGGCAGCTCGGCCTCATCACAGTAACCCCAAACTTGCTCGGTGCCGACCTCTACTCCCGAGGCCGCGCACAGGGCAATAACCGCGCCGTCGGCGACCCGTATCCCCGCCTTGACCTCAGCCACGAAGTCGGAATAACCGGGGGTATCGATAAGGTTAATCTTCTTGCCCTGCCACTGAATGGGGAGCACGGAAAGGTTAATACTTATCTGGTGTTTCACTTCCGTCGGGTCATAATCGGAAACGGTGCTGCCATCGTCCACCTTGCCTATCCGACTGATTAATCCGCAGTTAAACAGGGTCGCTTCCGAAATTGATGTTTTGCCGGCCCCATTGTGCGACAACAAAACCAGGTTACGAATATTTTCAAGTTCGAATTGGTCCATCTTCTCACCTACTCCGCAGATTATTTCCAACCATTATACCGATAGTAGGTACTAACGACAAGTGCCTCTGTCCGAAGTTCTGTTTTCATCTGCTTGATTATACAATTGATATAAGGATTTTACATTTAAATCTGGTTGACCTCAACCCTTTAATCCCCCCCCGATTACATCGGGGCGGGACAGAGTGGTTCAGCAGAATCGTTCACCATAAAGGAGTTAGGGTTGAACGATAGGGGCAGGATATCAGCCGAGCAGCAGGGGGGTAATCCATGTTTCAATCGCGGCAGCTATTACCAGCAGGAGCAGCACTATTTTCAGCTTGCTTGAATATTGCCTGAGATTTGGTATTAACTGTTGTCTTCTCTCCCGGTTGAACAGGGCCACAAAGACCAGGGAGCCGAAGCTAAACGCAACCGCCTCCGCCATAATGAGGGCTGGAATTTCAAATATTCCGTGGGGCAGCAGGCCTGACAAAAGGTACATCAGGGAATACTCCCGGATTACCAGCACCGATACCAGACCCACGACTCCCCCGTTCACGACCAGAGACAGGGCCGGCACCAGGAGGAAAAAGGGGCTGAAGATAAGACTGATAACCACCACGGATATGTTTTTGACCAGGATAAGGAAAAATACGGCTATTTGGGGCAACGAAAATATTAAACCGGCCATATCTTCCAGGGCGGCCAGGTCCTCGGTAAGAAGCCCCGGGCCGTCAACCGGGAGAAACAGGCCCCCGACAAGCCCGGCGCCGAATAAAAATGAAGCGATATAAAGCCATATCTTATAGCTCATTTCAGCCAAACGCTTTGGAGAACCCGCTACCCTGCAGTTTGCCGCCAGCTCTGCCTGATAACCCGGCTCCCCGCGCCTTTACTCTCTATCTCAGGAGCCAAATTTATCATAGGAAACCAGCTCGGCGAGCTCTTTCCTGGAGGGCGTCCTGCCTTCCTGGGCGGGAACTCCCAGGGGGGTCATTGTTACTACGCTGTAGCCCGAAGGCACGCCGAGTATCTCAGCCACTTTCGGGGCATCGAAGGCGCCGATAATCACCGTGCCCAATCCCAGGGCATGAGCGGCCAGCACCAGGTTCTGGGTGGCCAGGGCAGTATCGAACATATACCAGTCGCCCTTATCGGTAGCGCTGCTGCCATCCGGGCGAATTCCTGATTTTTTCATCTCGGCGCAGACAACGATAAGCACCGGGGCATCCATAATGGCCTGGGCAGTGGGACCCATCTCCGTTGAACCGGGACGCCGGAACATAGTGGCGGCCGCCTGTTCTTTCAGGTTACTGTCCCTCACCACTATGAAACGGGAACATTGTGTATTGGCCCATGACGGCGCCCACCGGGCGGCCTCCAGTATCTTTTCAACTGTCTTTTCATCCACCGCGTCAGACTTTTGCTGACGGATACTCCGCCTGTTATTGATTGCCTCGAATACGTCCATTAATTTCTCCTTAATAAAATAATACGGCTATTCTTTTTCCCAGGCACCCTCCCCGATAAGAGAGACGAAACGGCAGCCGCCCAGGTTTTCAATCTTATTCCTGTTCTTTTGCCGGGTGATTTTATATAATTCCTGGGCATACCGGGAACCCACAGGAATGACAAGGCGGCCCCCGATTTTCAACTGGGACACAAGCCCCGGCGGCACACCGGGAGCCCCGGCGGTAGTTACAATCGCATCATATGGCGCCCCATCAGGCCAACCCAGGCTGGGACCGGCCGGGCGTATCATAATATTTTCATAGCCCAGGTCTGCCAGTAACAGCCCGGCTGCTTCAGCCAGGTCCGGAAGTCTCTCCACGGTCACCACGGAGCCGGCCAGTTCAGCCAGAATGGCTGTCTGGTAACCGCTGCCAGTGCCCAGTTCCAGCACCTTTTCGGTGCCGGAAAGCTCCAGTGCTTCGGTCATCAGGGCGACTATAAAGGGCTGGGAAATCGTCTGGTCCAGGCCGATTGGAAGCGGCCTGTCTTCGTAAGCGGAGTCTCGCAATTCATCTGGCAGGAAACATTCCCGCGGCACACGAGACATCGCCGCCAGCACCCGTTCATCCCTAATCTCCGTTCCCAGGTGTTTTATCAACCGGGCTCTTGCCGTATTAAAATCCATGGTGAATCTATTGCCGGGATAAACTTGTCTAGGCAAAGGCCAGGGCCAGCCCGACAAGAATTACCAGCATTAGTACCGCCAGGATGCCGATAGTCCGCAGTTCGGCGGATATGAAGGGATGATTTACCACGACCGATTCCGTAGCCAGCGAGGTTGAGCTTTGAGACGGGGACGGCTTTACCTGAGAAGAAGCGGGTTCAGCAGCCGGAACAGCCGCCGTTTGCAGGGAAGACGGGGCAGATTGGCCCGTTTCTCCCCTTTTAGCGGCTTGAAATGAATACTTGCCTTTTCTGTGTCGTGATTTACCAGGCATCGTAAAACTCCCTGAAAGTATTTAAGCCAAAGACATTCTCATCTAATTGCCAGAACCAACCGCCAGACGGCTATGGGGATGGGTTATTTGGCCCTGGGGTGGGCTTTCTCATAGGTCCGCCGGACATGCTCGCTGGTAAGATGGGTGTATACCTGAGTGGTGGAGATATTGGCATGTCCCAGTAACTCCTGGACTGATCTCAGGTCAGCTCCGCCGCTCAGCATATTGGTGGCAAAACTATGCCTCAGGGTATGGGGAGTAATCTCTCCACCTAATTCGGCCTTCCTGGCGTAACCCTTAAGAATCTGCCAGAAACCCTGTCTTGTCAGCCTCTCTCCGCGGCGGTTTAGGAACAGGGCTTTTTCATCGTCCCGGCGGGCCAGCCTGAGTCTGGGTTCCTTGATATAATCCGTTAAGGCTTTGCCGGCCTGCGGGGCAATTGGGATAATTCTTTCCTTGTTTCCCTTGCCGAAACAGCGCACATAACCGCCATCGGCGTCCACATCACTCAGGTTCAGGGAGATAAGTTCGCTAACCCTCATCCCACTGGCATAAAGCAGTGAAAGCATGGCGCTGTCACGTTTGGCTTCGGGGGTTGATAGTTTGGTCGGCTGCTCCAGTAGTTTCATAACCTTGGCATGTGATATAGGTTTGGGTAAAATCCGGCCCACATTAGGCGAGGCGATATTGTCGGTGGGATTATCCTTCAGGTATCCCTCTGCTATCATAAACTTGAAGAAGGACTTGGCGGCGGCAACTTTCCGGGCCAGGGTGGTAGGCGCGTAATTTCTTTCCTTGAGGGTAAGCTGGTAGGCCAGCATTATCTGCCGGGTAAAATTAGCCCAGGAAGCTGGTGATCCCTGCTTGGCGGCTTCTTCTTCAATATAGGTGGCCAGCTGGGAGAGGTCATTCCGGTAAGCGGCCATGGTGTTCTCTGAAAAGCCTCTCTCTACGGAGAGATAATTGATAAACCTGTCAATATCCTCTTTCACCACACATCTCCTCAATGACAACAAACCTGTTACGGCCCGGAGAGTACCTCAGCTTCAGCCCCGGTAAATATTGCCATCCGTTTATTACACTTATATTTTAACATAACTTTAACATAACTAAAAATAAAAATCAGCTATTATACATAATAAGTGAAAAATACCAGGTCCGGTTACCGATAAACCGGGTGGTGAAATGAACCCGAGGTATTATTACAGCGGAATGTTTAAAACGTACCCATCTCCCAGCCTCTTACCAATAATCCTAAAGCGGAGTATGTTCAACCTGGGCGCGGCTGATTTGTTCAGCCACCTTGCGGAAATGATATCCGCAGACCGACAGGTTTACCGATAAAGGAAAGGCACGGGGATTCTTGAAGAGGGTAGAGAGTATCAATTTCCAGTAGTACCTTCTCCCTTTTTCTCTTATTCCAAGAAACCAGACGGATTTGAGGAACCCCTCTATATGCCATATTCTCACATGAGGTATCTTTTCCTTTAGTTGCTGAGGTTTGTATTCCTTGAGGAAGGTCTTCATCCGCTCATAATACTGTTTTGGCGCGTATATCGTGTCCAGAATAAGCGTGTAGCCGGAGACCAGCGTCTCGTAACTCATCTTTGGCACAAAGTTGATTGCCGTATCCGTGTTATTGCCGGTGAATTTACTTAATAACCGGCCTTCTTTACTCAAACGCTGGTACAATCTGGTGCCACGGGGAGCGTTCAGCATGCCCACCATAGCCGTAACGATACCGCTATTCTGAATGAAGTTAATCTGGCTTCTGAATATGGTGACGGGGTCACTGTCAAAACCGACGATGAATCCACCCTGCACCTCAAAGCCTTGATTCTGAATTTTTCTAACGGAAGCAGCCAGGTCTCGGCCCTTGTTCTGCTGCTTATTACACTCAGCCAGACTTTCATCATTGGGGGTTTCAATACCTATAAATACCCGGTCAAACCCGCTCTGGATCATTGCCTTCATCAGTTCGTCGTCATCGGCCATGTTTATGGATACTTCAGTGAAAAGGGAAAAGGGGTATTTTTTCTTTTTGGACCACTCGATCATTGCCGGCAGGGTTTCAGCTTTCAGCTTTTTCTTGTTGCCGATGAAGTTATCATCGACGATGAATACGCCACCCACCCATCCCTGGTTGTATATTGCATCCAGCTCCGCCTCCAGCTGTTCCCGGTTCTTGGTACGGGGCATATGCCCGTTAAGAATAGTAATATTGCAAAAATCACAGTCAAAAGGACAGCCGCGGGAATACTGCATACTCATCGACGAGTAGTTTTTCATATTGATAAGAGACCAGAGAGGGACCGGGGTATTGTCTATGGGTGGCCATTCGCCAGTGGTGTAAATATGTTTGGCGCTGTCTTTGGCCAAATCGGCTAAAAATAAGGGCAGGGTTATTTCCGCCTCGCCGAGCACAAAGTGGTCCACCCCTTCAAAGGCCTCATGCTCGATGGTAAATAAGGGGCCTCCGGCCACGGTCTTGGCGCCGAGCTGGTTGCATCTGGCCACCACTTCCCTGACTGAGTCCTGCTGAACAATCATGGCGCCGATAAAGACATAATCCGCCCACTGGATGTCCTCATCACTCAGGGTGGTCACATTTAAATCCACCAGTTTTTTAGTCCATTCTCCGGGCAGCATGGCGGCTACGGTTAACAGGCCCAGAGGGGGGAGTGAAGCTTTCTTGGAGATGAATTTCAGGGCGTGCTTGAGACTCCAGAAGGTATCCGGGTATTTCGGGTAAACCAGCAGTATTTTCATACTACGCCCCCTTTTTAATTAAAATTAAAGTGGCGAAGCTTCAGCACTTTAATTTTAATAAAGTTTGTTTGCCTCACCACTTGGTATTTCAACGGCTCTATCTTATGGCAATACTACTTTACAAAACGGCTTTTTGTCAAGCTCAGTCAGCTTGCCTTGACACTCCATCCGGCCGAAGGTTATACTCAAATTACGGCGCGGGGTAGAGCAGTGGCAGCTCGTCGGG
>JAZFUC010000226.1:0-2824 GCA_036446995.1 Dehalococcoidales bacterium
CCTTGACAACAGGTCGGCCAGGATATAGCATTCTTCTATCACGCTGAAGAGAAACCCGGTAGACGTGTAGTGGAGGGGGCTGAGAATGAACGTGGCTTTGTGGATTGTCCAGGGCATACTGGCCCTGCTTTTCCTGACAGTCGGTTTGATGAAATTGACCCAGGATAAGGAGAAACTGGCCAGGAGAATGCCCTTCGTTGAGGACTTCTCGCCGGGCACGATTCGGCTGATAGGCACAGTGGAGCTGCTCGGGGCAGCGGGTATTATATTACCGGCCCTGACGGGTATTCTGCCCTGGTTGGCCCCATCAGCAGCGGTTGGGCTGAGCATTAACCAGTTTGGGGCCGCCTGGACGCACCTGCGCCGCCGCGAGTACCTGATGATAGGCGCTAACATCGTTATCCTGGCCCTGGCAGTGTTCGTCGCTTACGGCAGGTTTGTTTCAGAGCCATTTTAGGCATCCGGAAAACGCGATTAGGGGGATGCCAACAGGTATCCCCCTTTTTTTACGCAATAAAAATTATCCCCGTGACCTTATACCGGGCCGTTGCCAGGATTAAGGCCGGGGCATAAATCAGGAGTAAAAGAAAACAAGATGGGAACAGTCACGGGTAAAATTACCGACAGGCTGGCTAACGCTCCGCTGGGCAGGTTACTGCTCAGTCTGAGTCTGCCCAGCGTGGCTTCGTTAATAACCATCGCCCTCTATAATGTCATAGATACCTTCTGGGTGGCCCGGCTGGGCCATGAGGCCATCGCCGCCCTTACTATCGTCCTGCCATTTCACATATTAATCATCGCCGTGGGCCTGGGCACCGGCATAGGCATTAACGCCTGGGTTTCCCGGTCTTTCGGAGAAGGAAACATTGAGGTCACCAACCACACGGCAGGGCAGATATTTTACCTGTCTGCCCTGTTTGGTATCGTCTTTTTGGCGGCGGCCGTATATTTCACCCGGCCCATTCTTACCCTGCTCGGGGCTACCCCGGATATTATGGAATATGGAGTGGATTACCTCTCCATCATCGGTTTCGGCACGCCGTTTATGTTTTTCGGATTGATGTCGAGTAACCTGCTCCGGGGCTCCGGAGAAGCTGTCAAGCCGATGATATTTATGCTGGTCGCCCAGATGCTTAATATTATCCTGGACCCCTTTATGATTCTGGGCATCGGTCCGTTTGCGGAAATGGGCGTCCGTGGAGCCGCTTTGGCCACGGTTATATCCCAGTTTATCGGCGCCGGACTGAGTTTTTATTACATTGTCGGCCGTAAGTCCGTCTTCAGGATAAGACCGTCCCATCTCTGGCCGGACCTCTCTATACTGCGGGGCATTTTCCGGATCGGCTCTCCCGCTATTATGGTGGATATGATGGAAGCCGTTATGTTCGCTCTTTTTAATTTCTTTCTCTCCCGGTTCGGCTCTGTGGCCATCGCCGGCGGCGGTATTGCCTTGCGGATAGCTGACCTGGCTTTTATGCCTATTTTCGGGGTAGCTAACGGGCTGCTCCCTATAGTCGGTTATTGTTTCGGGGCGGGTCTTTGGCCGCGTTTGTGGCGGGCGGTTAAAGTGACTTCCCTGGGTCTGGCCGGCATAATGGTCGTGGCCACTATCTTCTTTGAAATATTCGCTCCCCAGATGGTAGGTATTTTCAGTAAAGACCCGGAGTTGATGGCCCTGGCCGTCCCAGCCATCCGTATCGTCCTTTCGTCGTTGAGCCTCACAGCGCTACTGATTATGTTTATTACCGCCTTCGAGGGGTTGTCAAAAGGCAGAGCAGTGCTGGCGCTGTCCCTGGTCCGCCAGGTAGTCTTTTTTCTTCCGGCCCTGGTTATTCTGCCCCGCCTGATGGGAACGAACGGTATCTGGCTCTCGGTACCTGTTTCGGATGTGCTCGGCACGGTGGTGGCCGGAGTCTGGCTCTACCGGGAATACCGCCTTCATCATCGGTCCGGTTTTGGGACGGATACCGCCGCTTGAAAGTTGTGACTCTCGGGTGATTGACCGTGCCTGCGTTTACTGATAGAATTTAGGACATTATGCCTGTAATAGAAACCAGAAATTTAACCAAAAAATTCAAAGACCTGGTGGCGGTGGACGGGGTGGATTTGGAGATAGAAGAGGGGGAATGCTTCGGCTTGCTCGGTCCCAATGGCTCGGGCAAGACCACCCTTATCAGGATGATTACGGCTGTCTCACCCCCCACCGCGGGTGATATCCGGGTGCTGGGCAGAGATTTGAAGACACACTCCCGCCAGATGAAGGCTATTATGGGAGTGGTGCCTCAGCAGGACAACCTGGATGATGACCTGACGGTGCTTCAGAATCTGACTACCTTTGCCCGCTATTTTGCCATACCCAGGGGTGAAGCGAAACGCCGCAGCCTGGAAATCCTGAACTTATTTCAGCTCGAAGAGAAGCGAGATAGCCGCCTCAAGGAGTTGTCGGGCGGGATGAAACGGCGTTTGCTGTTGGCCCGGGGTTTGATTAACCGGCCCCGGATTTTCATTCTCGATGAACCGACAGTAGGCCTTGACCCTCAAGCCAGGCATCTGGTATGGCGTAAGCTGTTTGAGCTGAAGAGTCAGGGGGTTACCCAACTGATATGCACCCAGAATATGGAGGAGGCAGCCACTCTCTGTGACCGGGTAGCCATAATGCACCTGGGCAAGATAGTTAGCCAGGACAGCCCCCGGGCTCTTATTTCCAGTTACGTTGGCGATGAGGTACTGGAAATAGAGGTTAATTCTGAGGACAGGGCTAAAATTATCGATGGACTCACCGCCAGTCAGATTGACTTTGTGGATACTGGTAATATCATTCAGA
>JAZFUC010000227.1:0-4372 GCA_036446995.1 Dehalococcoidales bacterium
CAGACGACAACATAGCGGGCTCCCGTATTGGCGGGAGTACCTGTCAGAGGCCCTGTAATCAGTCCCAGCATATTATCCGGGCCCAACGGGTCAACTCCACCCTTCTGTCGGTCGTAGAGTATCCTGGCTCCGATGCCGTAACCACCGATATAGTCCCGGTACAGACTTTCATCCGGCGTTTCTTCTTTAATTTCCCCCGTAGAAAGGTCCACGAATAATATTTTTCCTGCGTATCCTGCTGTCATATTTTCTCCTTCCCCTTGTTTATTAAATTCCAACTTTATTCCTTATTTTAAAGCCAGGCATCTGCCCCGTTTACCTGAAGCAAACCAACGCCAATTTTACTATTCCGTACCGGCTGATGTCAACGAAAAGACGGCAAAGCGGTGAATCCATGAGAGGCTAATTGACGGCATTGAGTGGTACATCTTATAATAAACTGTTGTGGAAATACAACCGGCGCCTCTAACAGGAGCCGGGACACTATCGAGAAATCCACCGTTTCAGCGGACGATGCGAACAGAGACGAAATATGTTGCAGATTAATGTTTCACAGCAACTCAAATCATCAATAGGCTCAACCAGGGACTATGATGTAAACGGGATAATTGAAATGGATGGTTATGACAGTACCGTCCGGGGTGAAGTTCAACTGATGCATACCGACCGGAGTATTCTGGTAAAGGGGGAAATAAACGCGGCGAGTGAAATTAACTGCGGCCGCTGTTTAAGCCCTTTTAAAGAAGAAGTCACCCTGCACATTGAAGAAGAGTATTTCCCCAGCAGTGATATAATAAATGGGACTCTGCTGCCGGAACCGGACGAACCGGGCGTTTTTACTATTGACGAAAATGGTATTATGGATTTAACCGAGGCGATACGGCAGTACACGGTTCTGGTGAGCCCAATGAAACCGCTTTGCAGTGAGGACTGTGCCGGTCTCTGTCCTGTATGCGGAACAAACTTGAACCAGGCATCCTGTGGCTGTACCAGACAGCCGGCAGACGGTCCTTGGGCTAAACTCAGCGAACTCGCCATGATCCCGACCGAAACATCGGTACCCAGACAGAAAGGAACGAAATAGACTATGGCTTTACCAAAACGAAAATACGCCAAAGCGCGCCAGGGTAAAAGACGTAATCACCTCGGCATCACCCCCCCTGCTCTTGTCAATTGCCCCCAGTGTAATAGCCCCAGGCAGCCCCACCATGCCTGCCTTACCTGCGGCAGCTATGACGGTAAAGAAGTTATTGAGATAAAAGCCCCTAAATCAACAGCCAGTTAAGGAAAAGTAAGCTGTGCTAAAAACATCTGTCCGCGATGCCTCATGCATCAAGCTTCCGCTTATTAACCAGGGAACGGTTTATCTGAGTCGAGACAAGCCCGGTATTACCAACCTCAAAAGTCACTGACAAGGAGGCCCGACGATGTCTGCATCAGAGAAGGCAGCTTATATCTTCCCCGGACAGGGCGCCCAGGCAGTGGGAATGGGACACGATATTTACGATACTTTTGAGTCGGCCAGGGGAATATTTGACCAGGCTGATAAAGTTCTCGACTTTCCCTTGACCCGGCTCTGTTTCGAAGGGCCGGAAGAAGAGCTGCGTCTAACCATCAATGCCCAGCCGGCCCTGGTAACAATGAGTTATGCTATCCTGACCGTTATCCGGGAAACAGCCCCGGACAGTTTACCAGAACCCGCCTATATGGCCGGCCACAGCCTGGGAGAATACACGGCTCTGGCAGCGGCTGGAGCGCTTGATTTCTCAACCACTGTGCACCTGGCCCGGGAAAGGGGCCGGTTAATGCACGAGGCGGGATTGAAACAAACGGGCGGTATGGTGGCAGTCATTGGGCTGGAAGAAGATTTACTCAATGAAGTCTGCAACAAGACCAACACCCGGATTGCCAATTTTAACTCACCCGGGCAGATGGTCATCAGCGGGCCGATGGAAAGCATGCCTGCGGCGGCTGAATTAGCCCTGGCAAGAGGAGCCAACCGTGTTATCCCCCTGCAGGTCAGCGGGGCCTTTCACTCCCCGTTAATGCAACCGGCCCAGGAAGGGTTGTCTGAAATAATCGCCAACGCTGAGATACGGGATCCGGCTGTGCCGATAGTAGCCAACACTACCGCCCAACCGCTGACCTCGGCCGGGCAGTTGAGAGAGGAACTCAATGAGCAGTTATGTAATCCGGTTCAGTGGCAGCGTACAATAGAATTTATGATAAGCAAGGGCGTGTCTACTTTTTACGAGATAGGTCCGGGGAAAGTGCTGGCCGGGCTGAACAAGCGGATTGACAGAGACATTATTACCCATAATATCAATGATGCCCTGGCTATCACTAACCTGTCCCGTTAGCAAGCGAGATAACGGGGGAATCATTATCGGAGGAGTATATGGACCTTTCAAACAAGGTGGCGTTAGTTACCGGCAGCGGCCGCGGCATAGGAAAAACCATTGCCATGAAACTGGCCGGGGCGGGCGCCGACATAGTCATTAACGATATCGGTGAGGCTTCGGCCGTTGAAAGCGTGGCCGATGAAATCCGGGCCCTGGGCCGAAAAAGCCTGGCGGTGGTAGCCGATATCAGTTCGTCTACAGACGTTGAGCGAATGGTAGAAGAAACAATAGATAAACTGGGCAGGATAGATATTCTGGTAAATAACGCCGGGATTACCCGTGATCGTCTCCTGATACGGATGACGGATGAAGAATGGGATATGGTGATTGCCGTCAATCTGAAGAGTGTATTCCTCTGCACCAGGGCCGCACTGAAACATATGATTAAACAACGTTCCGGCCGGATTATCAGTATGGCCAGCATAGTTGGCATAGTGGGTAACGCGGGGCAAGCTAACTACGCCGCCGCTAAGGCCGGTATTATCGGCTTCACCAAGACCATCGCCAAAGAAGCGGCCCCTCGCGGCATAACGGTTAATGCCATAGCTCCCGGGTTTATAGACACCCAGATGACACAGCAGTTGAGCGATGCTCAGAAAGATGTCCTCAAACAGCGCATTCCCCTCGGCACACTTGGCACGCCAGATGATGTGGCTGCGGCCGTGGCCTTCCTGGCTTCTGATGAAGCTGCTTACATTACGGGGCACGTGCTGAACGTTGACGGGGGAATGGGTGGAGCATAACTCACCGTTTTTAGATTGACCTTGCATTATCCATCTGGTAAACTCGGTTGAGAGTGAATGGCTGGTTTATCCGGCCATAAGCAGGTGGATGATATGGCAGGAGTGCGGAGCAAGACCAGGGCGCTGGCCCTCCAGGCCCTTTATGAAATTGATTCCTCCGGGCACAAGACCGATGAGGTTTTGAACAACCTCCTTGCACAAGAAAAATTGCCTGAAGAAAACGTCACCTTCGCTTATGACCTTGTCAATGGCGTCATCGATAACAAGGAGAAAATTGACGCTGACATTCACACTTTTGCTCCGGCCTGGCCGATTGAGCAAATGCCGGTAATAGACCGGAATATCCTAAGGCTTGCAATATTCGAAATTTTAATTAATAATAAAGTGCCGGTTAAGGTAGCCATCAATGAAGCGATAGAATTAGCCAAGACTTACGGGGCGGATAATTCTTCGAAGTTTATAAACGGAGTGCTGGGGTCGGTAGTCACGATGGTCGGCAAGTAAACAATTATTAAATTAAAGGGGGGAAAAGTGACAACCGTTTTTGAAAGAGTTCAGAAGATAATTGTAGAGCAGCTGGGGGTAGAGGAAAATGAGGTAGTATCCGCTGCAAATTTTGTCGATGATTTAGGCGCCGATTCTCTGGATCTGGTTGAGTTGATTATGTCCCTGGAAGAGGAATTCACTGAAGCATCCAAGAAAATCGAAATACCGGACGAGGATGCTGAGAAGATAGTGGCTGTCCAGGATGCCGTTGATTACATCAAGGACCAGGGCGTTCAGGACTAAACAGAATAACGGAAATATAAGATGTGGTTAAAGCGGTTTTTACCGTTTCAATACATCGGGCTTTTGGTACCCCCCCCAGTGAAGTATTACTAATCCGGGCTTTTGAAGAGCCCGGTTTTAGTGTCCCCCGTTGCAACCCCTAAACCGGCCCTGGTGGATTTACCCGGCAGTTAAGAGCCCCGCCATCCGTCCTCTTGTTTATCCGGTCCGTCTGTCCATCCCCTTTCTGTCTCTTTATTTCAGGTTCGGCCGGTTTATCCAATCATCATTCAATGGCTGAAGGCGGCATTATCAGGTCATTGAAACGGACGGCTGATTTTAGTTATAATACTCTTGCCACAGTAACCCGGAGCGACAGCCTGCGGTGAGTGTAGCCCAGTGGTCTAAGGCGCCAGATTGTGGCTCTGGTATTCGAGGGTTCGAATCCCTCCACTCACC
>JAZFUC010000228.1:0-2244 GCA_036446995.1 Dehalococcoidales bacterium
AGGGCACTCCAAGCCGCCCCCGGTGAAAACTCTCCGGGTACTGGACAGGCTACCCTACTACTCCGAACGGGATATGGAATTCTCCATGCCTATTTATAAGGCTGAGCATAGCTATCCGCTGGTGGTGCTGAAAGGTCTGCCGCCTGATGGAAAGAACTCAAATGATGTGCAGAGGTTGCTGGTCCTGGACAGCGACGGAGACCTGGCGATTATTAAAATGCCTTTCAAACTGATTGTCCAGGCTGAGAAAAGGCTGGAAGAGTGGGCGCAGAAGAATGATATCCCGGCCTGCACCGTAGTTGCCAGGAATTCAAAGGGCTTTAACATTAATTTCCTGATGATAAGTCAGCTGCAGAGAAGAGCGCTGGATACGATGGCCAGACAGTTTGAGGAGACAGGCAGCGGGGCGCAAAATGTCTCCGCTACGGCCAGGAAGGTACTGGTCAAGGCCGGCGAAGTGTGCGCATCACCGCCGGAGTAAGAAGACCGGGTACAGTTGATTCCCCCCTTGAGCCAGAGGCCGTTTTTTAGTTTTCCCCGTTCGGTTTTTGTCCGGAATTACCGCCGGGGCCGAAGAGCCGGGCTCCATCTGCCGAAATGCCGTCTGTTTCTCCGGCTATATCCTTCGGCCTGGGTACTATTTTCGGCCTCAACCTGGGGAACGCGGGCGAGAGAAGCCATCTATAGAAACCGGCAAACCTGGTCCTTTCAATCAGCAGAACCAGAACGGACGTGGCTACGATACTGAAAAGCACAACTCCGTAGGTTACATCCCTGATAAGCTCACCGCCGGGCATTCCCTGCTGAAACGGCAATGTAGCCAGGACGACCGCCGCCAGTCCTTTGGGTATCATAACGGCGGTAATGGACATATCCGGCACCGGGACTGATTTCTTTACGGACAGCTTGACAGCCGGGATACGGAGGATAAAAACGACCACGGTAAATATAATCGCCACCACAATCAGCCAGTTGCTTATCAGCTCCAGGGAGATTCCCAGGTAGACGAAGAAGAATGTCTTCAGCAGGAAAGCAACTTCGCTGAAAAAAGCCTTTTCATAATCAGTAAGTCCAACAGGCTCACTGGCCAGGGGGAAATTAAGGATGGGGAAGCGGAGGGATTCAATATTCCCGATTGTTATCCCGAAAGTCAGGGCGGCAATAGCCCCGCTGAAACCCAGTATCTCCACCACCCCGAAAAGGACAAAAACAAAAGCCGGAGTGGTGAACATGGCGTTTTTCAGGGCATGTATTCTGTTCAGCAGGGTGGACCATATTATAGCTCCCACCACGCCGAAAACGAGGGCCACCAGGAAAGCGGCAATCAGGTTGCCGGATATGGCTGCTATTTTGAACTCTCCCAGGGTGTAAGCCTGGACAAGAGCCACGGTGATGACAATGCTCAGCACATCATTCACGGATGATTCCACGGACAGGAGAGTGCGTGTTTCCTCGTTTATCCCCAGCTGTTTGATGAGGGGGATTACCACAGCTTCCGAGGTGGAGCCGACGATGGCCCCCAGGATGAAAGCGGGCAGGACTTCGAGGTCGGTGAGTAATAGAGCTAGGCCGGCGACTACGCCCGTAGTCAGGAAAAAGCTGAGCGGGGCCAGGGTCAGGGCTCCGCTTAGAGCCGAGCGCAGGGTAGTTAATCTCAGTGTCAGGCCGGTCTCGAACAGAATGATAATTAAAGTAATGGTGGTAAATATCGGCCCGACGATGCCGAACTGGGATGGTGACGCCAGTCCCAGGACCGGGCCGATACCGATGCCGATTATTATCAGCAGCAGCACATCAGGAATTTTAGTGCGGCTGAAGATGCCGGTAAAAAGATGGGCCACAAAAATCAGGATACCGACAAAGGCGATAACCGGGGCAAATTCCTGCATATTTTAATTACCTTATCGTGTCCGGTGGGCTTTTAATGTCTAGTCAAAACCGTGCCACTTTGACACATCATCAAGGGGCGCCCGAGATGAATAGACGCTGTATTGGGGATGGTCCGGGTCCGGATAGCCGATGCCGATACCCATGACAATCAGTTTGGTGTCGGGTATTCCCAGTTTTTCTTTAATCACTTCAGGGCAGCGCACCGCCTGGGCTGCGATAACCGTACTCAGTCCGTGGGGCACGGCCAGCAGGCATATGTTTTGGGCTATCAGTCCGCAGTCAAATACGGCGTAAACATTATTATAGTTGTCCTGCTCGTACATTTCGCGCTCGGTATAGATATAAATGATGCAG
>JAZFUC010000229.1:0-2054 GCA_036446995.1 Dehalococcoidales bacterium
ATAAAAAAATATTTATTCGGCCGAATTTTCCCTTCGACCCTGTGATAAAATGTGAACCAGAATCGGGTTGGAGAAAAATTTAAATATATGGGGAGACCACAGCGGGAAGAAGCGGAAAAGCACCCTCTGCACGGGCAGTTCAATGGAGATGTGCCCTGGCTGGACGGGTGTAAGGAGTACGGGAGGGAAACATGCCTGGATTGCCCGGTGACACTGGAAAAGTGTCCTTCTGAAAATCCCCGTCTTCATAAAGGCGGTCGTCCCCGGAGCAAGCAAGAGGATAAAGGAGGAATATGAGTCAAGTAAAATCTGATGTTAAAGACCTTTCCCTGGCTTCGGACGGCCGCAATCGTATTGAGTGGGCAGCCCGTGAAATGCCGGTCATCGGGATAATCAGGGAAAGGTTTGCTAAAGAGAAGCCTTTCAGCGGAATCAGGATTTCCGCCTGCCTTCACATTACCACGGAAACGGCCAACCTGGGCCTGACCCTGAAAGACGGAGGGGCCGACCTGGTATTCTGCGCTTCAAACCCGCTGAGCACCCAGGATGATACGGCCGCAGCCCTGGTGGAATACGGAATACCCACCTATGCCATCAAGGGTGAAGACGAGACAACCTATTACAAACATATTGATGCCGCCCTGGACCACAGGCCCCAGATTACCGTGGATGACGGAGCTGACCTGGTCACCATCCTCCATACCAAACGGAGTGATTTGTTAGAAGATGTGTTCGGCGGTACAGAGGAAACAACCACCGGCGTCATCCGCCTGCGCAGCCTGGAAAAAGAGGGTAAGCTCAAGTATCCCCTGATTGCTGTTAATGATGCCCTGACCAAGCATCTCTTTGATAACCGCTACGGCACCGGACAGAGCACTATAGATGGTATCACCCGGGCGACAAATATCCTCTGGGCGGGCAAGAAAGTGGTGATATGTGGCTATGGCTGGTGCGGTAAAGGTGTGGCGATGAGGGCCAAGGGACTCGGTTCCAAGGTCATCATTATCGAGGTGGATCCGGTGCGGGCTCTCGAGGCGGCGATGGATGGTTTCCAGGTAATGCCGATGCTGGACGCTGCCCGGCAGGGTGATATTTTCATCACCACTACCGGTGATAAAAATGTTATTGATGAAGCCCACCTGAAGGTGATGAATGACGGGGCTATTATGGCCAACAGCGGGCATTTTACGGCTGAGATTAATATCCCGGCCCTGGAGAAATTATCCGGTAAAAAGAGGACGGTCCGCCCCTACGTTGAGGAGTATACTTTGAGTGACGGCCGTCACCTCTACCTGCTGGGTGAGGGCAGGCTGATTAACCTGGCCGCCGCCGAGGGGCACCCGGCCAGCGTAATGGATATGAGTTTCGCTAACCAGGCCCTCTGCCTGGAGTATATCGTAAAGAACCGGGGAAAACTGAAACCCAGCGTTCATTCGGTGCCTGAGGATATCGACAAACAGGTGGCCGCCCTTAAATTGAGCTCTATGGGAATCAGTATCGATAAATTAACCGCTGAGCAGGAAAAGTACCTGAGCAGTTGGAGTGAAGGAACATAAAAGGGAGAAAATATGGCAGATAATTTCAGTAGTTCACCTAAATATTTACTTACCTCTGAATCAGTTACGGAAGGACACCCGGATAAACTCTGCGACCAGATATCAGACGCTATTCTGGACGCCATCATGGAGCAGGACCCGATGGGACGGGTTGCCTGCGAGGTGGCGACAACCACCGGTATGGTAATGGTCCTGGGAGAAATTACCACCAATTGTTATGTGGATATCGCCAAGGTGGTGCGGGGAGTGGTGAAAGATATCGGTTATGACTCGCCCCACTACGGGTTTGATTATGAATCCTGCGGGGTGCTTAACGGTATCACCGCCCAGTCCGCCGATATCGATATGGGCGTCAGTAAGTCCCAGGAGGCCAAAGGGGATGTTTCTGCCGATGACCTGGACAAGATTGGCGCCGGAGACCAGGGGATGATGTTCGGCTTTGCCTGCAATGAGACGCCGGAGCTTATGCCCCTTACGATATCCCTGTCCCATAAACTG
>JAZFUC010000230.1:0-6883 GCA_036446995.1 Dehalococcoidales bacterium
CCTTCCTGATAGCATTGTACTGGGACAAAGAACATCGCCAGAGAATGGAAAAGGACCTGTTGATACGGTATCACCAGGGGCTGATCCGGCATGGTGTTGAAAATTATGAATAGTCTGAATGCTGGAATGATTACAGGCTCACCGTCATCTCACGCATCCTGTTTATGCCTATGTGGTTCTGGGCGGCTAACTCCAATGATCCATGGTGGGAGCCAAGTCTGGTACGGGCCATGCAGGCGTTTGAGGATTTGAGATGTGTGGAAATATTGGAAAGCATGTAGTAAATAACGTATATTATTTTTCAATATGCACAAAGGGTTTAGTTATGGTGCCCTGCACCGTATAAAAAAAGGAGACTTGAACTCAATCAAGTCTCCTTTAACATATAAAAGATGAAGTTTTAAGCTTTACCTATCCGGAACATTTTAGTCCCACAATTTGGGCATTCACCCTGGGTAGCCGGCTTACCGTTCTTCATGGTTATTGCTTTAGCATTTTTGATTTCTCTCTTAGCCCGACATTTCACACAATATCCTTCCATCTAGTCCTCCTTTCTTATCATATTTAATATCGGTCTCACCAGTCAGGCGGACCGGGAGTAGTCTGAGTTTCATAAATGGGATTGTAGATGAGTGTGCCGAAGCCTTTTATCACATCTACGCGCTTCTGATTCGGGGGCTCATCAGGAATTGCCCGGAGCAGCGCTTCATTGCGGGCGATGATACCATCCCGGAATTCCGGGTGGGTCATTATGAAAAGGTCATTACGTTTGATACCCCGTAAAACACGCTCACCCATCTCTACCGGGTCCATGTAGACGCTGGTGTCGACATTCATCGGAGGCCGTCTCTGCCCAGGCCCTCCGGGGCCCTCCTCGTTCTTGAGGTGCTCCGGTCGATTGGCCTGAGAAGACATTCCCAGGTTGGTAGTGACCGCGCCAGGATAGAGCACCGATGCTCCGACTCCCGTCCCTTGAAGGTCCGTGGCCAGGGTTTCCATCAATCCGGTCACGGCGAATTTGGTGGTGTTATAGATACCGGCCGAGCCTACCGCGAAGAATCCGGCCGTTGATGAAGTGGAGACTACATGACCGCCCTCGCCGTGTTTCAGAATACGGGGCAGTATGGTGACAATACCGTTGATTACCCCGCCGATATTGACGCCGATACTGTAGTCCCAGTCCTTGTAAGTAGCATTCTGTAAAGGTCCCCCGGAGGCGACACCGGCATTATTAATCAACACGTGTATTTTTCCGAAGACCGTTTCCGTTTCATCGGCGGCCAGCTTGTAAGCTTCGCGGTCGGTAACATCGAGTTTTATGGCATGAACGGGTTGCTTTTTCTCTTTGAAATAAATCATAGCTTCGTCAAGGGCGTCCTGGCGCGAATCGGCTATGACAACTTTCATTCCATATTTAGCGCACGCTTTGGCAATACCGAGACCAATACCGCTGGCGCCGCCTGTAATGAAAGCGACTTTTCCTTCAACATTCTCCACGAGATGTACTTCCTTTCCGAGAATTTAGTTAATACCGCAAGAGTCATCAGCGCAGGTTACACCAGTGGGCATACGAAGCGGTCGCTCGTCACGCCGGATACCGTCCTTGGGAATCCATTTATCAACGGATACCGTCTTGTAATAGACATAATCAGTGGTCTCCCATATGGGATTTGTCTCTCCACCGACAACTACAAAGTTGATATTTTCCGGTTTAACGCGAGGCGAATTCAACTCTTTAGCCAGCCACTCGCTTAATTGTCGCGGGTTGTCGTACCCTTCGTCTTTTTTCAAACCTGCGGCTACCAGCGGATCAAGGACGAATGTGAAAGCGCCGGTGAACTGGAGCTCTTTCATCCTGCCGAGTATATTTTTGGCTCCGCCAACTCCCAGGGTCAGGACGTTCCAGCCACGGAACAGGCTAACAGTACTCTCTCCGGGGGCGAATCCGTTACGAACATGGAATGGTTCCCAGTCGCTCCTCTCCTCGTTCTCGGCGCAGCACTGGTTAGTAAAACTCGATCCGTTGCCGATGGTGGCCATGAAGGTATCACCGAGCCGGGCATCACCGAAGTTTATACTCATCAATGTCCAGGCCCTGCCGATGACCGAGTTGGCATAATTAAAAGGACCCATGGCCCCGCCACCGGAATTCATGCCTATTTCGTGACGGACCGGCCCGTTCACCACCACCATGCTCCCGTAGGAACCGGTGGAACTGGGAATAGAAGGGTGCTGGGAAGACGCGATGGCCAGGATTACCGGCAAGTGCTCCGGCCGGGCTCCCGCCATGACCGCGTTTACCGCTACCCTTTCTACGGTATATTCAAGCATTTCCTCGTGAGTGGTAACCGTCATCATGCCGACAACTTCCTGCGGGTCATGGTCAGTGCCGGTAAGCATCTCGGCAACCCTTTCTTCCGTTGGCAGGATTATCGGCAGGCCGTCGGTCCAGGCGTTTTCCAGAAAGAACCTGTGAAGGTTCGATTCTGTTTCCTCTCCGAGCAGGCGCGGCCTTCTGGGTGGTCTGGTTATTTTAGAATTTTTCTCCGTGTCAGTCAGCGGTTGGGTCAAGGCGGCGACAATCTCTTCCATAATCGGGGCGCCGGAGATGGGATCGTTGCCCTGGACATAACCATGAAGGGTCTCCCGGGATACCCATCCAACCGGATAGGGAGGGAAGGTCCAGCGCAGGTTCATTCCCCGGGTACGACCGTCCCGCAGTACGTAGTCCGCAAACCGGGCCGTGACGATGGGGGCCGTCGGCACTCCAAACTCGTCTTCCATCGTCCGGGCAAATTCGGCGAGACTCGCCGAACAGCCGTCTCAGCCGCCAACGCCGAAAACAACCGCGTCCCCCTTTTTTCCAATCTCAACCCAAAGGTCGGGTGAATCAGAGAAAGCGTTGCCTTCTTTCTTGTGTAGAACCGTCTTTACGGCGGGCATGTTCCCGGCGAACCAGTCCTGGACTTCTTCCAAAAAATCGTAGCCCCCGGCGAAACCCGTATCCACCAGGTACACTGTCTTATCTTCCAGGCTATCCAGGCGAGGCGCCATCTTCAATGAATCTATCTTATCAAGTTTGATAATGGGCTGAACATCGGGGTCGAAAATGGCCATCATGTGTGCGCCGGCTTCGCCCCTCCGGCCGTACACGCCGGCAGGCTGCCCCCGGGGGTCGAGCACACTAAGTTTTGAATCTGTCATATCCACCTCTCCTGCCAAGTAAATATTTGCCGGGGTTAGACGAGCACCCTGGCGTGATTATTAATCACGCCAGGGTTCAATTATAACATCTAGACAAAGTCCTATCTATTCTATCTGGCTTCCAGCTTAATAGCCCATCGATTCCTTGAGGTCCTCGTCTATCCAGATATACTGCACCCAGGAACTGCCCGGGAAATATCCTACGGCCGTTTCTCCTGTGTAGTTCTTCAGCCAGGGCCACCACATATTAGATTGAGGATAGCGCGGCGTTGGAATGTTATAGGCCTGATCCAGGAGATATTTCATCAGTTCTTTGGTTATGCTCATCGCTCCCTTGAAGTCTGTCATGGCGGCAATCCTGGCCTCATCTGCCGCTTCATTGACAATCGGGTCGTCAAGGATACTTCCATTAACCCAGTTGGTGACATTCGTATAGTTCGCCTGCTCCGGCCAGGTGGAGTTAGGGGCGTAGAAAAGTGCCAGGAGTTCGTAATTTCTTTGAAACGCCAGCGGGACCAGCGCCCCCATATCCATTATATTAAGAGTCAGATCGATTCCGACCTTCGACCACATATCCTTGATGATCGAGTAATAATCAGCGTTAGATTGTGTGAGGGTCAGTGTGGCCTGGAAACCATCAGGGAAGCCGGCATCTGCGAGTAGTTCTTTCGCCTTGTCGGGGTTATAAGTGTAGAGTTCCTTTACCGAATCAGGCATTTCAGGGTCATCGAGACCAAGATAGATACCTTCATAGGCTGGGGTCTTCCAGGTTGGCCAGCTGAGGATTTGCCCGGCGCCACCGTACAGGCTATCGTTTATATCGTTGAAATCGGTAGCCATCATCATTGCCCGGCGGACTCTCACATCGTCGAACGGAGCTTTAGTGGTGTTCATGTACATCGGCCAAATACTCCAGGTACCGGTCTGGGCCCTCAGCAGTTCCGGAATGCGCATTGCCATATCTTCCCCGGCTTCAGGAGTAAAACCGGTTAGCTGGTCAAGCTTGCCTGTCCTCATAGCGGCCTGACGGGTTGATTCGTCGGCAATGACCAGGAACTTAACATTGCCAATATAAGGCAACTGGTTGCCTTTTCCCGGGCCTACTGGATCTTTCATCCAGAAATTGGGATTCCTTTCCAGCGTGATTATGCTCGAGGCAACGTAATCGGTAATCATGTAAGGTCCGGTGCCTACATCGTTCTTTGCGTCGCTGAAATCAGCTCCGTATTTCTCATATACCTCGGTCGGATATATAACTGAGAGACCGAGCAGACGCATTGTGGCGTCTAGGTGCATTGCGTAGGGAAAGGTAAAAGTTATCTCCCAGGGGCCGGTTTTGGTTCCCAGGTATTCTTTCATATTCGGGAACAGTTGAAGGTTCTGTGAATCGGAATTGGACTGGAACTCATTCAAACTAAAGAGAACATCATCCACGGTGACTTCACGACCACCCACAAGTCGACCGGCTTCGTTGTCGTTTAAAGCAAAGTGTACTCCCTGGCGCACCGTTATCACGGTATCAACTTCCTGGTCATCGGGTCTGAGATTAAATTCTATGGATTCCGCCAGAATCATGGCATTTAAATCGGGAACATTGGTGCTTTCCGCCCATGGTACCTCGTTCGTGCCATACCCTCCGGCTGGTCCTTTTGCCCAATCACCATCCCAGAGATATTGGTGACTGAGTAAATGACCCGCATTTTTTCCGAGTCCCAGTAAATCGAAAGTGGGGTCTCCTGTCAGGACGAGCGAAATGGTGCCTCCGTATTGAGGATCGTCAGAGACCACCACTTCTTCCTCCTCCTCTACCTGCTGCTCTTCTTCCGTTGCTGTTTCCCCAGCCTTCGTCCCCTCTTGCGTTTCAGTCTTCACGGTTATTCCGGGTCCCTTGGTTGTCTCTTCTTCTTCCTGCCCGCAGGACACTGCCAGAAGCGACAGCGCCATCAGACAACTCACCATGATCCATAAAATGTTCCGTCTCATTTTCCTTACCCTCCTGATTATATTAGTGGTGATTTTTCCACTCTTCTCTGCTAAATCCGGTTTAAATAATTGCAGATGGTTTTATTTACTACTACAACTTAACTCCAGGCAAAACCTCCTTTTGATGTTTCGGCTGTGTCTCTAATTATTATCACTGGCGATTTTTGACCCAGGTTAAATCCTCTCTCGCTTTTCCCCAGCCCGAATCATTGGACTGGTACCGGCTTATCTCAGGATTCTTCGCTCTTTCTTCCATTCTTTTTTTCATCAGTTCTTCTTGTTTCTTTATACCTTCAGGCGTGACATAATTGATCAGACTCTCACAATGCTCCCTCATCGTCCCTTCCGGGTCAGGAGTGAAGGGGAGAACGAAAAGCTGCTCGTTTTCGATGGCCGTCTTGAGTATTTGGGCCAGCTCTACCGGATCCATGCCTTCCGCATGAATAGAACGCAGAAAATCTATTGTTTTTTCATTTACATTGTATCCGGTATTCTTCAAGTGCTCCGGCCGGGTATAAACGGCTTCACCAATATTTGAATTAATGTTGGTGGGGCATAAACAGGTTACGCCGATATTGTAAGGTTTGAGCGCCGTATAGTAACACTCCATCATCATATTAACCGCCGCCTTGGCAACGGAGTAGGGAGTGCAGCCGGGTGAAGCCATAAAACCTCCCCATGAGGAAACCGCGGTGATATATCCGCCATTACCGGCCTGTATCATGCGGGGCACGAATGTCACCATGCCGTTTACAACCCCGCCGAGACATACGCTCATAACCCAATCATAATCCTCGAATGTCGAGGCTTCAGCCGGGCCGAAAGTATTCACTCCTGCAGTGTTGAATAGAAGCTGAGGGGGACCCCCGAATACTTTTTCCACCTCGTCCGCGGCCGCCGCATATGCTTCACGGTCCGTAATGTCCAGTTGTATCGCGTGAGCTTCGACATTCTTGTCCCGGAAATACTCCATCGCCTCGTCCAGAGCGTCCTGGCGTATATCTGTGATTACAATCTTGCAGCCAGCTTCTGAAAACACCTTTGCCTGACCGAGGCCTGCGCCTGAAGCTCCTCCGGTGATAAATGCAACTTTCCCTGCAAAATCCTTCATTTTTCTCCTTCTGTATGTACTCTCAATCGATGAGATTAAGCTTTATGGACTATCGATTTCTTCGCATCCTGGTCAAGCCAAGACAATCCTGTACTTCCATTGCGGTTTTAACCCTTGATAATTTCTGCCGGGCCTGCCGCCCGTTTTAAATGGTTCCGCTTCCTCCTGCGTAAAATTATTGTTATGGCGTTAAATTATTTTTATTTATAGTGCACAATAATTAATAATAATAGGCATAATATATCTCAGATATAAATACGTTGTCAATACATAATGATTAAAATATACAATATTTCTTAAATAATGCGTCTAACGTGAAAAACAGCAATCCAGATGTTGAACTGTCCGGGTCTTTTCTTTTATGGTTTCATGCTCACGATGTGGCCGGTACCGTGGCAAGGATTACACCACCGGTAACATGAGTATCACCGGAGAGGGTTGACAACGGAGCTGGGAATTCCTGGGCAGGGTTTGCAATTTATTGCTGGAAGTATTACCCTATTTTAATTCACATAAGGGAAAAATACAGGGTAAAAACTGCAGAACAGGTAAGGAGATCAATAGGATGAATAAGAAAAATCAGTA
>JAZFUC010000231.1:0-3430 GCA_036446995.1 Dehalococcoidales bacterium
GGCTGAGTTCTTCGACAACCAGCACCAGGTCCAGACATCCCCCTCCCAGCCCGTCATATTCTTCAGGAATAAAGACACGGAACATGTCGCTGTCGGCCAGGTCTTTCATTATGTCCCAGGGGAATTCTTCACTTTCATCGAATTCGGCCCGCACCGGGAGCATTCTCTCTTCGGCAATCTGCCTGGCCAGACCCCTGATTTCCTTCTGTTCTTCGGTTAAGAGATAGTCCAAAATAACCCCCTTTACTTAATCAACCGCTCTTCAAGCGGTTGGGCAGCCTATCATCTAAATTAATTCAGCTTTCGGGCCGGTTGTTGAATAAAAATAAATACTCGTATCCCTGTTCACCTTTCTTATCGTCGCCGGCAGTCAGCCGGGGTCATCCAGACAACAGGAGTTTAGGGCGCTGGCCACCCGGATGACATTATATAATAGCAGAAATCTACAGATTTGCTCAAATATATTTATTGCCCGGATTTTAAGGGAAAATACCGTGTTGCCAATCGATATATAAAGTTTAATAACGAAGAGTTCATAGAGAAGGCAATTCTGATTAAAGGTTCGTCAGGCTTTCTATCACTTCGTCAATAGCCTCTTCGGCCGTCGACGCGCCACCGGTTACTCCAATGCGGCGGCCTTTTATCCAGGAAAGCTGTATTTCATCGGCGTTTTCAACCGCGTGTGTTTCAGTGACTGTCGAGCACAGTTCGGCCAGGTGTTTGGTATTGGCGCTGGTATGGCTGCCGATGACCAGCATCAGGTCTACCCGCCTGGCCAGCTCAAGAGCTGCCCGTTGGCGCTCCCTGATATCGTGGCAAATGGTATCCGCAATTCTCACCTCGGCGTCCTTGAGCAGAGCAACATCGACCACTTTTTTAGCGAATTCAGTAAACCGGGCTGGTATCTGGGTAGTCTGGGAGAGCACTCCCACTCTTCGGGGCAGGGGTTCCATCGAGGCAATCAGGTTTTCATCCAACGTGGCAATACCATTGTCATTGGCCCAGCCCAGGATGCCCTTTACTTCCGGATGGCCGACATCACCGTAAACAATCACATAGAAGCCGGCCCTGGCCATTCTTCGGGCGGCTATCTGGGCGCGGTGGACGAAAGGACAGGTGGTATTGATGACATCGCTATACCTGGTCCTAATTTCGGATTCCAATTCAGGACTGACTCCGTGAGCGCCGATTGCCACTGTGTCACCTTGAATATCATCCAGGCTGGTGGCCACTCTGACCCCGATATCAGCCATCCTTTGCAGTACCTGCTGGTTATGAACAATGGCTCCCAGGGCTTCCACGCGTCCACGTTCTGCGGCAACTTTTTCAAGCGTCTCGATTGCCCTTTTTACCCCGAAACAAAAGCCGGTGGCCGTTGCTTTTTTAACTTCTATCTCCATCTTAACCAATTGTTTTTCCATATTCGCCCCGGTACGATTCAGGCAGTATCTCGGCAATGTGCTCCATCATCAGGTCGGCGCACTCGATAGTCCGTTGTTTGGTCGATTTACCGTTTCCGGACGGTAAGTGGAATGGCTGACCCACGGTTAATTTTATGCGGTACCGATGAAATATCCAGGAGAAGCCGCGTATCTTGTCCGTGCCGGTGATGGCTATCGGGACGATGAGCGCTCCACTACGCAGGGCAATCATGGCCGCCCCTGGAAAAGCTTTTTGCAGACCCCCGTTTTTACTCCTGGTTGCTTCGGGAAACATAACCAGGACCTTGCCGTCGCTCAATACTCGTTGCGCCTCATTCAGGGCCGTCCGGTCCAGCCGGTTGCGCCTCACCGGAAAGGCGCCGAAACTCCGGATAAAATAGTTGGTGAATCCGGTCCTGAAGAGCTCTTCCTTGGCCATAAATACCGTTTCACGGTTTATGCTGACACTGACCAGAGGCGGGTCCGCCACGCTCAGATGATTGACTATTATCAGCAGCGGGTCTCTCTTCGGTATATTTTTTATTCCTTTAAGCTGGCAACTTGTAAAGAGGAAAAGGGTTATCCTGACGGCGATCCTGGCAATATGGTAAAACCAGCGCATTATTCAGCCTCAAAAAAGCTATTGTATTGGTGATTGCCAATTATAGCTCATACCTGATACTAAAGACAACCGGCCGGACTGCAAACAACCGGTTGGAGAACGGATTGAATAAAGCTTTCATTTGCTACATAATGATTTTAGACAGCATTGTTTGGGGAGAAACAGATGATTGCCACCGTCACCCTTAATCCCGCCCTGGACCAGCATATTACGGTAGACGGCTTGATGGTTGAAGAAGCCAACAGGTGGGTAAAGCTCCGGCCATACGCCGGCGGTAAGGGAATAGATGTATCCAGGGCCATTCATGAAATGGACTGTTTAAGTACTGCCTATGGGTTTATCGGCGGAGCAGTCGGCAGGACACTGGAAATACTGCTTGATGAAGAAGGAGTGCTGTTTAGCTTTACGCCTATTCAGAAAGAGACCAGGACCAATTTTATCATCACTGATACGAGAACCTCTCAACAGACCAGGATTGACGCTCCGGGCCCCCGCATAACCAGGAAAGAGTTAAATCGGTTTGTGGCTAAAATGAAAAATATCCGTCCCAAACCGGACATACTTGTTGCCGGAGGAAGCATTCCACCCGGCGTCCCGGAGGATATCTACTACGAAATGGTACAAGACGCCCATGGTTTCGGGGTGAAGACCATTCTTGATTGTTCGGGTAAGGGTCTTGAAGAAGGAATTAAAGCCCGGCCGTTTCTAATCAAGCCGAATGTTCACGAGATCGAGAGGCTGCTGGGCAGGAAACTGCCGGACGAAAAGTCAATCATCAAGGCGGCTTTTGAACTGGTGGCTGAAGGCGTCGAGATAGTGGTTATTTCCCGGAACAAGGAAGGCCTTATCGCCGCCAGCAGAGACCAGGTTGTTAAGGCGGTTCCCCCGCCGGTGAAAATAAAGAGCACTGTCGGAGCCGGGGACTGTACCGTTGCCGGTCTGGCTATCAGGCTGGCAAATGGCGATTCATTAACAGAGGCCTGCCGCCTGGCTGCGGCTATGGGCACGGCCGCCGTATTAACACCCGGCACCGCTTTATGTATCCATCGGGATGTCAACCGGCTGCTACCTAGAATCAAAGTTTTGGAACTGCCTGATAAGTACGATGCGAGGTAATATTCCAGGGAAAGTGCGACTATCCCGACGACTTTTTAATAATCAGTCTCGCCGCTAAGTTTCAGAATTTTAGGCCCCCTCATCATCCGCAAAATAGGTCAGCGTGTGCCCGGGATTAATATTGATGGCAACCCGCGTATTCACCGGGTACGACCGGTGGTGGTGTTTCTGGCACTGTATGGTAGCTCCTGAGGGCAGTTGCAGGCGGTATAGGTAATTTATCCCCTGGAATACCCGGTCGATTATAACTCCTGCCCCATTTTTATCCGGA
>JAZFUC010000232.1:0-2854 GCA_036446995.1 Dehalococcoidales bacterium
ACTATAGCGAATAGTACCCTGTAGAATGAACACCAGAGTTAGTAGTTTCTCCCTACCGAAACGGGTAGGTTCTCGATTCTGAAACCTGACTAACCCCCAAAAAGGAGTCCTGTTGCAATGTTAGTAAATTGGGACGAAAAAGGAACCCTTTTTACTTGCCATTTTGTCATGGAAACACTAAAATCAGAGCATCGGTTGAGCTTGTGTCTTGACACCCTGATTAAAACTTCAGAATGCCGATTCTTTCTACCGTTTTGAGGCTAGATTGTTTCAAAACCAGCCTGATTCTATGGCCAAAGGCGCTGCGCCCCTTCAAACTACCTGCTTTGACCGGCGATTGCGAGTCACGATTTACCGGAATAAGGCAATCTTATATTTCACAGCCCGGGGCGGCTCCGGTCGCTTTCTGGCTTTCTTCATCATTTTATTAACCTCACCCCTTTATGCCCTTCAGGAAGAACCCTTCTGTCATTTTGGGGGTAAACCTTTCAGATTGGACTTCGTCCTGTTGAGCCGACGACGAAGCCCTTCCTTACCAAGGAAAGGGGGACACCGGGCGATATGGTCGCGATAAAGGGAATGTCAATTATTAGTCAAATAACCGTCGGATATACTTGACAGTACGTCAAAAAGATGGCATATGAAATGAATATATGATTGATAAAGTCGAATTAGGGTTGACAAAATGTAAGATACGTGTCAAACTATAGCGGTGAATGTCAAATGGGAGAAGACAATGGAGCAAATTGAAAGACTAAGAGAGCTCAAAGTGAAGTACGGATACACCGATAAGAAAATCGGAGAGGAAATAGGCTATACCAGGCAGTATGTTAATCAAATACTTAATGGTAGTGTGCCCCTAAATCCGTCTGTCAGCTTGAAAATAAACCGGCTTTTTTCATTAACCACCGGGACAGAAAATAGAGTCGCCGAGATTAAAAGAAAAACCGGGGAGACGGATATCAGCCTGGAGTTTAATATCGACGGCAGTGGTGATTGGGAGATAAGCACGGATATCCAGATGTTCGACCACATGCTGTCGCAGGTAATTCACCACGGTAAGTTTGACCTCAAACTCAGCGGCACCGCGGATGACCCTCACCACCTGGTGGAGGATGTTGCTATCTGCCTGGGTAAGGCGTTTAACCAGGCGTTGGGGGAGAAGCTGGGCCTGGTCCGCTTGGCCGACGCCACCGTGCCAATGGATGACGCCCTGGCCTCGGTGGCGGTGGATTTCTGCGGGCGGGCTTATTCCGTGCTGGACCTGTCATTCAGCGAGAACGATATGGCCGGTTTTTCTACCGATCTCATCCGCCATTTCCTGGAGACCCTGGCCAGTGAAGCCAGGCTTACCCTGCACGCCCGGATTATTTACGGCACCAATGATCATCACCGGGCGGAGGCGCTTTTTAAAGCCCTGGGCCGGGCCCTGGATGCGGCCACCCGGATAGACGAACGTATTTCAGGTAAAATCCCCAGCACCAAGGACCGGCTGGAAAGGGATTAGTAAAAACATGATATAGCAGATGTCAGATGTTTACTGAAGGACCCGATAATTTCCTTTGGTAAGGGGACTAGGCCAGTTCCTTCCCGGTCAGTTTTTCGTAGGCCTCCCGGTATCTCCGGGCGGTGGCTTCAATGACTTCAGCCGTAAGTTCGGGGGCGGGAGGCTGCTTGTTCCAGCCGGTTTGGGCTGTCCAGTCGCGCACCGGTTGCTTGTCGAAGCTGGGCTGTGACTGCCCCACCTTGTAGGATTCGATACCCCAGAACCGGGACGAGTCCGGGGTGAGCAGTTCATCAATGAGGATAAGCTGGCCGTCGGCCAGGCCGAATTCCATTTTGGTATCGGCGATTATCAAGCCCCGCTGGCGGGCATACTCCCGGGCGCGGGTATAGATGGCCAGGCTTTTCTCTTTCATTTCGGCCGTTCGGGCCTCTCCGATTATCCCGATAACCTCGTCCATACTCATCGGTTCATCGTGCCCGGACTCGGCCTTGGTAGTGGGGGTAAAAAGCGGTTCGGGCAGTTCCTGGCTTTCCTGCAGGTCGGGGGGCATTTTCATTCCGGAAACCGTGCCTGATTGGCTGTATTCCTCCCAGGCCGACCCGGAAATATAGCCCCGTACCACCCATTCTATGTTAATCCGTTCCGCTTTCCTGACCACCATTGACCGGCCGGAAAGATAGTCGGGGTAGAGGAAGCGCTGACCGGCCGGCAGATAAGCGTCCAGCGAGGCCGTGTTATTGATAACTTCTACCAGGTGGTTGGGGATGATAGCAGCCGTTTTTTCAAACCAGAAGGCGGATAGCTGGTTGAGCACCGCGCCCTTGGAGGGGATACCCTCGGACAGAATTACATCAAAGACGGAAATGCGGTCGGTGGCTATGATTAGCAGGCGGTCGCCTAACTGGTAGGTATCCCTCACCTTACCTTGGATGAACAGGGGCAGGGGCAGTTCAGTCTGAAGCAGGGTTTCAACCATAGCTAAAATATACCATAATTCACATCTTGAATGAAGCCCCTGGCATAGCAAAGGGTTTCGATAAGTCGGTACAACAATCTTCCTCTCTATTACGATTTATCTACTCCCCCTTCCCCTCGTAGTGGAAGGGGGATACAGGGGGATGGTATCCTGATCCAAAGGGAGCGGAAATCAAAATTAAGGCTGAACCCTTGTTTGATAGTGTATCAGGCCTGTGTTAGAATCACGGTGATGGAAAGAATAATCGACGAATACGATACCAAGCTGGTTGAGGCCGGCTGCGCCCCCGGTTCCGCCCGCTACGGGGCCTTGCTAAGTTTTAACCGTGATATCAGCGAAGTGATGCCCTACCTGAACGCGGTGATGGACAA
>JAZFUC010000233.1:0-2141 GCA_036446995.1 Dehalococcoidales bacterium
GGCTGCCCGCCCGGTCTGCCGATAACCGAACAGGACATACAAAAAGAGGTCGACAGGCGAAAACCGGGGGCAGGGATAGCCTCAACCTCCCGAAAGGAAGAAGACAAGGTTGAGATACTCTCCGGTGTTTTTAACGGGAAAACCAGCGGGGCGCCTGTCTGCCTGGTGGTACGGAACAGCGATGCTGATTCCGGCCAGTATGAGAAAACCAGGGCTTTGCTTCGGCCGGGGCACGCCGATTATACCGCCTGGCTGAAATACGGCGGCCTTAACGATTACAGGGGCGGAGGGCGGTTTTCTGGCAGGATTACAGCCGGTTTTGTGATGGCCGGAGCTTTAGCCCGTAGGCTGCTGGGGACGATAGGTGTTGAGATACTGGCCCATACCGTTGAAATCGGGGGAGTAAAATCATCGCCGCTTGGCCCGGATGCGATAAGAGAAGGCGTTGATAAAAACGACTTGAAGTGCGCCGACCCCGAGGCAGCCACCAGAATGGCCGAGGTGATTAAGCAGGCCGGAAGTGAAGGAGACAGTCTGGGGGGTATTATTGAAGGCCTGGCCCTTAATGTGCCGGTGGGCCTGGGAGAGCCGGTATTTGCTACCCTGGAAGGGGATTTAGCCAGGGCTCTTTTTGCCATTCCGGCGGTTAAGGGGGTTGAATTCGGGGCGGGTTTCTCTGCGGCCGGGAAAAGGGGCTCGGAGAACAATGACAGTTTCAGGATTAAAGACGGAAAAATCGTGACGGTAACCAACAACGCCGGGGGGATACTTGGAGGGATAAGCACCGGAATGCCTGTTACTCTTCGGGTTGCCCTCAAACCGACGCCCTCAATCTCCAGGACGCAACAGACAGTGAACATTGACAAAATGGAGAACGCCAGCCTGGAATTAAAGGGCAGACATGACGTCTGTATCGTGCCCAGGGCCGTGCCGGTGGTTGAATCGATGATGGCGGTAACTCTTTGTGATTTTGCCCTGGGAGCCGGACTCATACCGGCTGTTCCGGGTTGACCTTTTTTACAAGGAACGTGAATAGAAATTACTTTAGATATAAAGAGGTTATTTGTTGGAGGTAGTTAAATGAGCCTGGAGGAACTGAGAAAAAAAATTGACGAGGCTGATGACAGGATAGTCAGACTGATAGCGGAAAGAATCAGGATTGCTGAAGAAATAGGTGGTGAAAAAAGAAAGCAGGGCAAACAGGTTGAGGATGTCAGCCGGGAAAAACTTGTCCTGAAACATATCACTGATATCGCCAGGGAAGAAAATATCAGCGAAAGTGATATCGAAAAGATATACCGCCAGATTATCACCGCAGCCAAGAGCGTCGAGGGGATTTCTGTGGCTTTTCAGGGTGAATCGGGAGCCTACAGTGAAGAAGCCGCGGCCAACTATTTTGAGTCGGCTATTCAGACCAAGCCGTGTGAACAGTTTGATGATGTTTTCAGCAGCGTGGAAAAAGGCGAAACTCATTTCGGTATCGTTCCCATTGAAAATTCGCTGGAAGGCAGCATCAGCCGGTCTTACGACCTCCTGCTGGACTCCAGATTAAAAGTGTGTGGAGAAACGGAACTCAGGGTGGTTCACTTTCTGATAGCCAACCCCGGCACCACCATGGATATGATAAAGAAAGTCTATTCCCACCCCCAGGCGCTGGGACAGTGCCAGGCTTTTCTGAAGAAACTGGCTTGCGAGATGGTGCCGACCTACGATACAGCCGGCAGTGTAAAGATGATTAAAGAGAAAGGAATAACCGATGGAGCGGCTGTTGCCAGCGCCCGGGCTGCCGAAATCTACGGGATGAATATCCTGGCCCAGAGCATTGAAGATAACTCGAATAACTTCACCCGGTTCTTCATTTTGGCCGGGCAGGATTCTCCTCTCACGGGGAATGACAAGACCTCCATTGTCTTTTCGGTTAAGAACAAGCCCGGCTCGCTATATGATTTCCTGAAAATCCTGGCTTCCAGAAATTTAAATATGGCCAAGATTGAGTCCAGGCCAAAGAGACAGACTCCCTGGGAATATAACTTCTATCTCGATTTTGAGGGACACCGCCTGACGGATGAGGTCTCGGAAACACTTGAAGAACTTGAAAAGGTGACTACTTTTTTCAAGGTTCTGGGGTCTTATCCCAGGGC
>JAZFUC010000234.1:0-2818 GCA_036446995.1 Dehalococcoidales bacterium
CGCAAACCGGACACACCTTGAAAGTCTGGTCAACTTTTACTGACTGGACTGTATCAGCCATCCCCATGCTCCTTGCCGATATTCCGGTCAATATTCAGAACAGCCCCGATATACCAGGGCTCCATAAGTCGGATTTTTAAATTAAATCCTGTCTGGGCTACTCATTATGCCACCTCCTCACGCCTTCACCATCCAAAATAATTTAGAGCAGTGTGGGCTGCACCTTTTTCAACTGCTCTCGTTTATTGCGAACAAACCACTTATATGAAACTTGATATTCCCGGGCTAAATCCCGGGGAGATTTAGGCATGAACTGCTTCTGCATGGTGTCATAAGCCGTACCGGCAATCTTGGCGGAGAACCATTTTTCAAGTTCACGCCAGCATTTGGGACACACTTTTACCTTCGGTACCCGCTTCAAGCCGGCTTCCCCGGCAATTTCCTCCGGAACGATGGAGTACATCTTTAGTGAGTCAGATTCGCTGAATCCGCAAAGGGCGCATTTTCCTTTAACCATGTCAATCTCCCGACGACCGTGAACTATTCCGGCAAGAAAGTAAGTCCCTGAAATAAAACAGGGCACCAATTATCAGCGGATTATCCCTGATACCGGTACCCCTGTTTTCATCCTGACACCTCCTGGTAGTGGGTCAGAAGGCAGATACGTTTATATTTATGTCTTGGGATTTGAGTTTAATCCTAACTTGATGATTTGTCAATCAGGGAACTCATATTTATATTTGGTTAATCTTACTCTTGTAATTCATGCTTTCATGATGCTTTAATCCTCTCCCCCTTAATCCCCCTCTCCTTGGCAAGGAGAGGGGGAAGAGATTATAGAGAGGGGGCTTTGCCCCCTCTCTAACTTACTCCATTTCACCATTATGAAACCCTCTCTCTGGCTTACACTCACCCCTGTATAAGAACGAAGTCCCTGAAAATTAAAGGGAGTTTAAGAGGGGCAAAGCCCCTCTTAAAAGAAACCCTTCCCCCCCGATGAAATCGGGGGGGATAAAGGGGGATGGGGTCAAACAATAACCAGAGGGAAATCAATATTGGAGGCGGTAGAATCCGCTCATTTCGAACCTTATTCCAAAAGTTGTACAATGGTATTAGTGTTTAAGCTGATTGTCCGGGAGGTATTACCAAATGGCAAACCCACAATGGAATAAGGACAGTTTATTCAAGCTTGTCCAGGAAAAACTTGGTGATTACCTGTTTCTGGTCGTCTCAAACCGGGAGCCTTATGTTCATAATATGGTGGACGGTAAAATAGTACCCAACCGGCCTGTCGGCGGTCTTACCCAGGCGCTGGACCCGGTAATGCGGGCTTCAAAAGGGACCTGGATAGCCCATGGCAGCGGCAGCGCTGACAAAGAAGTGGTTGATTCCCATAACCGGGTAGCCGTACCCCAGGAGGCCCCGGAATATACCCTGCGCCGGGTGTGGCTGACCGATGAGGAAGTGGCCGGTCACTATCTGGGTTTCTCCAATGAAGCGTTATGGCCGTTATGTCATGTTACATTTACTCCTCCCACTTATATCGAATCCGAATGGGACATCTATAAGAAAGTAAACCACATTTTCGCAGAGGCCGTTCTCGAGGAGGTCGGCGACCGCAAAGCGGTGGTGCTGGTACAGGACTATCATTTTGCCCTGCTTCCCCGAATACTGAAGGAGAGGAATCCCGGTCTTACCGTGGGCCAGTTCTGGCATATCCCCTGGCCGACTTATGAGATATTCCGCACCTGTCCCTGGCAAAAGGAAATTCTGGAGGGTATGCTGGGTAATGCCTTGATGGGCTTTCATATCCAGTCCTTTTGCGATAATTTCCTTGATTCGGCGGAACGCGCCCTGGGAGCCGAAGTGGACCGCCGGAATTCCACAGTCACCTACAAGGGAAAGACCACCCTGGTGCAGCCGTTTCCAATCAGCGTGGATTTCGATGGTATCTCCGATGAGGCTGGCAGCGAGGCGGTTGAGCGTGAGATTGAAACCATCAATAAAGAGCTTGACCTGGAGGGTAAATACCTGGGTATCGGTATGGACCGGATAGACTATACCAAGGGCATACCGGAGAGACTGCAGGCGCTGGACAAGTTCTTTGAGGATTCACCCGGGTATATCGGCAAGGTGGTTTTCGTCCAGGCTGGTATGCCGAGCCGGACCCAGATAGAGAAGTACAAAAACCTGATGGACAGGACGGACGAGCTGGCTGACGGATTAAACGCCAAGTACGGCACAGATAGCTGGAAACCGGTGGTGATGTGGACGCGCCAGCTTTCACCGGCGGCCCTGAACGCCCTGCGCCGGAGGGCTGATTTCTGCATCGTAAGTTCGCTTCACGACGGGATGAACCTGGTCGCCAAGGAGTACGTCGCGGCCAGAACTGATGGAGACGGGGTCTTAATCCTGAGTAAATTCACCGGTGCCGCTGTCGAGATGACGGAGGCTCTCTTAATCAATCCCTTTGACATCGGTGAATTTGCCGGAAAGATAAAAGAGGCGGTGGAAATGCCCGAGGCCGAAAGGCGGCGCCGGATGAAGGCGATGCGTGAAGTGGTGGATGGTAATAATATTTACCGCTGGGGGGGCGACCATGTCTCCCGGCTTATTTCTCTGGCGGGTATCTGATGGAGCACCTTTTTCAATCATGGCCGGTTTTTTCCGCCGACGTTAAGACCGCTTCCCGGGTGTTGCTCCTCGCCGATTATGATGGCACCCTGACGCCGATCGTGGGCAATCCGAAGGAGGCAGTCCTGACTCCGGAGGTCAGGGAAAAACTCAGAGCCCTGGCCGCAAAATCAACCTTTAGCGT
>JAZFUC010000235.1:0-4543 GCA_036446995.1 Dehalococcoidales bacterium
TTAAGGAAATATTAGCCGCCGTTACAGTTTCTTGCTGAATCGCTGTACCGTTAACTGGCTGATTCGTACAACTCATAAAACTAAAAGCTAGAATCAGAACTGCGCTCCCAAGTAAAAGAATTCTTATCATCTGAATCTAACCCCCTAATTGTTAATTCCCTCACTTATACGCCCCTGTAATACCAAGGTCAATATCCCTGAAATAGTTACAGAAAATGAAATAAATATTTAAATAGCCTCATATTATATTTTTTCGGTTATGAGTGTCGGAAATCAGTTTCAAAAGTGGGCTCGGTAGGATTCGAACCTACGGCCAATCGGTTATGAGCCGACCGCTCTGCCGCTGAGCTACGAGCCCCCGGATTCAGTGATGGATAGATAAACGCCACTCCCCCGCCCTTTCTTCTTAATACCGTCTTTACCCGGCCGGATAATCCGGGGCGGGTTTATCACCGTCACACCGTGAAAAATATCATATCCGGCGGCCACTAGTCAACCGGCCCCGGGGTATTCCTGCTCACCGGCAATAAATCGGCTGGACTCCCGGTTACCCGGTATGACAAAATACTCTTATCTGCTCCTTATTATGATTGTACAGGTAATAACCGGAAAATGAATGAAGGAATGGACTTATCACTGTTTGACCGCCGGGAGGTCCTGGAGGCGCTTTTCCCGCTGGTATACTCTCCAAATTATGCCTCCGACCCTGAGCCGCTCTCCCCGGCCGGGGTCCCCATTTATCACGTTGAGGTTGAAGAAGGGGTTACCATCGACTGCGGATTCTGGGTAAACTCCAGGGAAAGTCCCTCCATCCTCTATTTTCACGGCAACGGTGAAACGGTGGCCGGTTATTCTTTCATTGCCCCTTTCTATACCGAGCGGGGAATCAACCTGTGCGTGGTCGATTACCGGGGGTACGGCTCGAGCGGCGGAAAGCCGACAGTTACCAATATGCTGGCTGACGCCCATATCGTTTTGAACCGGTTTAAGACCAAAACCGCCCGGGATGGTTATAACGATAAACTTTTTGTAATGGGGCGTTCCCTGGGTAGTCTGCCCGCCCTGGAGCTGGCTTTTCACCACCAGGATGAAATCAGCGGGTTGATAATAGAGAGCGGCACGGCCAATAACTTCAGCCAGATGTGGAGTAACCTGGGCCTGAACCAGAAAGAACCGGCCCTGGACGAGCAAAGCCTGTTCCTGAATAAGGTCAAGATAAGGCAGGTCAGGATACCCACCCTCATTATCCACGGTGAGAATGACGAACTGATACCGGTCAGGGAGGGCCAGGAACTGTATAAAAATTCAGCCGCTCCCCAAAAGAAAATCCTGATTATACCGGGAGCCGGCCATAATGATATTATGACGGTGAAACAGGACCTCTATTTTGACACAATCGGGGAATTTATTCAGAACAATATCAGGTAAGACAGGGAACTGAAAATATGGACATATTAATAAAGAGGGCCGCCGCGAGCCTGGTCCATTCAAAATATGGCATTACCCTGACCGGAGCCGGGATTTCAACCGAGTCCGGAATTCCGGATTTCCGGGGGCCTTCCGGCGTATGGACCCTGAATCCGGAAGCGGAAAGAAGGGCCTCCCTGGGGTATGATGAGTTTATGGAGAACCCCCGGGACTGGTGGCAGAACATACTGGCCGGGCGGAAAAATGATTTCCTTGGCGATATGGACAGCGCCCTGCCCAATGCCGGCCATAAGGCCCTGGCCGAACTGGAACAGATGGGCATCCTGAAGTGTACCATCACCCAGAATATTGACTCCCTTCACGAGAAAGCGGGCACCAGGAACCTGCTGGAGTATCACGGCAGCGTCGCCAAATTACGCTGCCTCTCCTGCGGCTCCCGTTTCAGGAGGGACGAATTTGATTTTGAGAAACTTATGGAGGAAGACCTGTTGCCGCCCGCCTGCCCGAAGTGCCGGGGGCTGATTAAAACGGACACAGTTTTTTTCGGTGAGCCTATCCCGGCCGATGTCGCTGGGCAGAGCCTGGAGGAAGCCGGGAAATGTGACCTGATGCTTATCTGCGGCACATCAGCGGTTGTCTATCCTTTTGCCAGTCTGCCCAGAGTAGCCAGAGAGAGACGGGGGGTCGCCATCATCGAGATTAATGCCGAGCCCACTCCCCTGACCGCCGAGGGCGTCTCCGACTACCTGATACAGGGAAAAACCGGGGAGGTATTACCCGAAATACTTGCTGAGGTTAAGAAACTGACCGCTTAAACCGGCGCAGAGCAAAATAAAGAAATGGGAAATCCCACTACCGCCATACTAATAAAAGGGGCCAGGCTGTCCATAGTCCAGGGGGATATTACCGCCCAGGCCACGGACGCCATCGTTAATGCCGCCAACTCCGGCCTGATGGGGGGCGGCGGCGTGGATGGAGCCATTCACCGGGCCGGAGGCCCGGCCATATTAGAGGAATGCAAGGAAATCGTCTCCCGGCAGGGTCGCCTGCCCACCGGGCAGGCGGTCATCACCACCGGGGGAAACCTGCCCGCCCGGTATGTCATCCACACCGTTGGCCCGGTCTGGCAGGGAGGTAAAGAGGGCGAAGCGGGGCTGCTGGCCAGCGCTTATTATGAAAGTCTCAAAGTGGCGGGGGAGAATAATCTGGGCAGTATCTCTTTCCCCTCAATCAGTACCGGGGCTTACGGCTATCCCCTGGCCGAGGCGGCCGGAGTGGCCCTTAAAACGGTAAAAGCTTTCCTGGAAGAAAAGAACACTCCCCTTAAGGAAGTGGTCTTCGTGCTGTTCAGCGGAGAGGCCTATGCCAGCTACGCCGCCGCCCTGGCAGCCGTGGCCGGGCACTCCGAGGGCGGAAATAAGTAAACAATCAGCTGTTTCTAATCGTGGCTCTTTTTTACATATACCTTGATTTCGTCGCCCTCTTCTTCCTCTCCCAGGTACTCATTTCCGGTGGATTCCGCCCAGGCGGGCATATCCAGTTTTATCCCTTTATCATCAGCCACAACTTCCAGGACTTCACCCGTTTTCATCTCTTTTATTTTAGCCATTGTCCTGACAATAGGCATCGGGCAATAAAGTCCCATGCAGTCGATACTCTGGTCTGACTTCATATTTTTCCTCCTTGAATTATCTCAGCACATCCGGCTAGATGAAAAGGGTTACCTTTGACTGGCGTGCCTCATTCAGAAAATAGGCGGCCCCGGACATATTCCAGACTTCGGGGCGGAAGGTCTCCGGCTCGGCGGCGAGTCCCATTACGCCGCAGGTAGTGGTGCAGGCAATCATTTTGACGCCCATTTCCTGGGACATACTGATGAACTCATCGATCGAGGGCATATGGGTTTCCTTCATAAATTTTTTCATCATCGCGGTGCCCATACCAAACATATGAAATTTGGATAAGGCCAGTCTCTTTGAGCCTCCCCGGTTCAATATGTTCATCATTTTCCTCATTAGCCCCGTGCTCTTCAGAGTGCCCTCGTTTTTCTTGATGATGTTCAGCCCCCAGAAGGTAAAGAACATGGTCACATCCATCCCCATACTGGCGCCGGTGGTGGCCAGCATAAAGGCGGCCAGAGCCCGTTCCAGGTCTCCGCTCAGAATAGCTATAGTGAGTTTCTCTTTCTCTGCTTCTGCCATTTCTAATCCTCCTTTCAGGCTAACTTAAAATCTGAACTTCAGAGCCGCACTTTGAGCATATCCTTAGCTCGCGCGGCACCGGTTCTTTGCACTCCGGGCAGTAGCTTAAGGTCACATTACATGACTGGCAATAGGCCAAATCGGAGGTCTGCAGCTCTTCTTCACAATAGGGGCAGTAACAGTGTTTATCTTTCTCTCTCTGGTGTGTCATTGGTTTTTTTCCTCCTCCCTATTTCTGCTTGGACTTGTAATCGTTTATTGCGCTGGTAAGCGCCTGGGCGCCCAGGTTGGAGCAATGATGTTTCTGCTTGGGAAGTCCGTCCAGGGCAGCGGCCACCGAATTAGGGGTAATCTTGAGGGCTTCCTCGAGAGTCTTGCCGATAGCCATCTCGCTGACCATACTGGAAACGGCGATGGCCGCTCCACAGCCGAAGGTCTTGAATTTTACATCTTCCAGGTGATTATCCTTGACCTTTATATAAAAGGTCATCATATCTCCGCATACCGGATTACCTTCTTCCCCTACCCCATCGGGATTCTCAATCTCACCGACATTACGGGGATTGGAAAAATGGTCCATCACAGTATCACTATAAACAGGCATATTACTAGTCTCCTTTGCCTTCCTTGAGAAATTTATCATACAAGGGTGACATCTGCCGCAGCCTTTCTACTATCGGAGGCATCACCTCCAGTACATAATCAACATCCCCTTCGGTATTGTCCAGTCCGAAGCTGAACAGCAGCGAACCCTGGGCAATGGCGTGGTCCTGGCCCATGGCGATGAGGACATGCGAGGCCTTTAAGGCCCTTGAGGTGCAGGCCGAACCGCTGGTCACGGCCACTCCCTTGGCGTTCATCATCATCAGCATGGCTTCACCCTCGATGAATTCGACACAGAAACTGGCATTCCC
>JAZFUC010000236.1:0-6633 GCA_036446995.1 Dehalococcoidales bacterium
CTCAGTCCTCTTGAGGTAACCTATGACTACGAGTCAATGGCCGAAGTGGTAACCCGGGAAAGCATTACCGGGGGACCTTACAGTATGTACCGCTATAAAGATTTGCTGCCGGTAAACGGAGACCCGGTGGATATAGGCACCGGCTTCACCCCGCTGGTAAAAGCCGATAACCTGGGCAGGGAACTGGGGCTTGACCAGCTTTATGTCAAGAATGACTGCGTCAACCCTACTTACTCGTTTAAGGACAGACCGGTATCAGTGGCCGTCTCCAAGGCACAGGAGTTCGGTTTTCAGGCCGTCGCTTGCGCCTCGACGGGTAACCTGGCGGCCAGCGTGGCCGGCCACGCCGCCAAGGCAAATATGAAAGCCTTTGTCTTCGTCCCTTCTGATACCGAACCGGGAAAACTGGTAGGAGCGGCCATCTATGATCCGGTGCTGGTAGTAGTGAAAGGCAGCTATGATGATGTTAACCGGCTCTGCGCCAGACTGGCCCAGAGATATGACTGGGGATTTATCAATATCAACCTGAGGCCGTACTACGCCGAGGGCAGCAAGACCCTGGCCTACGAGGTGGCCGAGCAACTTGGCTGGCGGGCGCCCGATTGCGCCCTGCACCCGGCCGGTTCCGGGCTCAGTTTTACCCGGATATGGAAAGGCCTGAATGAAATGTCCCGGCTGAAACTTATCGGGCCGGTGAAGACCCGGATGTTCCTGGTCCAGGCTACCGGCTCGTCACCCATCGTCAACGCTTATGAGGCGGGTAATACCCATATAAACCCGGTGGTGCCGGACACGATTGCCAAATCCATCGCCATCGGCAATCCGGCTGATGGCTTCGACGCCCTGAAGGTAGCCCGGGAATCCAAAGGCGGCGCCTGCGCCGTTACCGATGAAGAACTCATTGAAGGAATAAAGCTGCTGGCCCAGACCGAGGGCATCTTTGCCGAGGCGACCGGAGGAGCGGTAATCGCTTCTCTGAAGAAACTGGTTGCCTCAGGAGCCATCAAGAAAAACGAACTGACAGTAGCCTATATTACCGGGGCCGGACCGCGGACACAGGACACCGTTTCCGACGTGGTCAAGCCTTATGAAGTCCAACCCAGCGTGGAATCATTTGAAGAGGTACTTGGGATGCAGGTTTAAGCCCGGAAATTCTATCCGGGACCGTACCGAATTCGTACCAGGAAAAAGGGGGCCAAAATGGCTAACAGACAAGTGATGTTTACCTTTCCCGAAGAGTTAATCAAGGAACCCATTATTTTCAACCTCAGTCAACAGTTCCAGGTGGTAACCAACATCCGCCGGGCTGATGTGACGGAAAGCAAGGGCTGGGTGGTACTTGAACTGGTAGGAGAAGAGGAAGACATCGAGCAGGGCATAGCTTGGGTAATCAGTAAGGGAGTCAGGGTAGACCCGGTAGTCGGTGACATCGTCGAAGGTTAGAAAGGTTTAATAAATGAAGCAAGTATATCTGGATTACGCGGCGACCACGCCAACCGACCCCGAGGTGGTTAAAGAAATGCTGCCCTATTTTACCGATATTTTCGGTAATCCATCCAGCATTTACGCCGCGGGACAGGAAGCGAAAGAAGCCGTTGAAAAAGCCCGGAGCAGGGTGGCCCGTCTTATCGGCGCCCGGGACGAGGAAATAATTTTTACCAGCGGTGGAACGGAGGCGGATAACACCGCCCTGGAGGGTATTGCCTTTGCCAATGAGTCAAAAGGCAACCACATCATCACCACCGCTATCGAGCACCACGCCGTTACGGAGACCTGCGAGTTTCTCAAGAAAAGAGGCTTTAAAATAACTTTTCTGAAGGTAGACAAATACGGCCTGATCGACGCCAAAACCTTCATAAAAGCTATTACTGACAAGACCATTCTGGTCTCAATAATGCACGCTAACAATGAGATAGGTACCATCGAACCGATTGCCGAACTGGCCGCTATAGCCCGGGAAAGAGGGATATATTTTCATACGGATGCCGTCCAGACGGTCGGCCATATCCCCCTGGATGTAAAAGAGCTCGGGGTAGATATGCTTTCAATGTCAGGGCATAAACTCCAGGGCCCCAAGGGAGTGGGGGCGCTCTATCTCAGAAAAGGCGTCAGGATTGTCCCCTTCCTGCACGGAGGAGGACAGGAAAACAGGAAACGGGCCACCACGGAGAATGTTCCCGGCATAGTCGGCTTCGGATATGCGGCTGAACTGGCTTCGGAACAACTTGAAAGTGAAGCGGCAAGACTGACGGGGCTGCGTGACCGGCTTATCGGGGGACTGCAGGCAAGTATGGACCATATCCAACTCAACGGCCACCCTGCAAAGCGTCTGCCCAACAATGTCAACGTAAGCGTAGAGTATGTCGAGGGCGAATCGATGCTGCTTAATCTTGACCTGGAAGGCATCTCCGCTTCCTCCGGCTCAGCCTGCACTTCCGGCAGCCTGGACCCGTCCCATGTGCTCCTGGCCTGCGGCCTGCCCCATGAACAAGCCCACGGATCGCTGAGACTCACATTGGGCAAATGGACCGTAGAAGAGGATATCGACAGGGTGCTGGATGTGCTGCCGGGGATTGTGGCCAAGCTGAGAGCCATGTCACCATTATTGAAGAGCCATGGTTAGGAGAGGAGAAGACTGCCGATGAGCAAGGCGAGGGCCATTTACAGCGAGCAGGTGATGGACCACTTCACCAACCCCAGGAATGTCGGCGATATGGAAGAACCCGACGGCATCGGGCACGTCGGTAATCCGGTATGCGGTGATATCATGGAGTTGTATATCAAGGTAAAGGATAATATAATTACTGCAGCCAAATTTAAAACTTTCGGCTGCGGGGCTGCTATAGCCACCAGTTCGATGGTTACCGAAATGGTGGTCGGCAAAACGGTGGAAGAGGCCCTGGAAATCTCCAATAAGGCAGTCGCCAAAGCCCTGGGGGGGCTGCCTTCTATCAAGATGCACTGCTCGGTCCTGGCTGAGGAAGCTCTCAAATCAGCTATTGATGATTACCTCGCCAAGTCTTAAAATAGTGATGCCGGCCGGTTAATGTGAACCGGCCTGAAAGAGATACCGGAACGGAGATTACCCCATACCCCAACCTGTGCCTGGCTGAGTCCCCCGTGGAATGCCGGGGACGTATCAATTTTTGGGCCTTTCGGGGGTGGGCGGGATTCAATAAAACAACAAGAAAAATCTGAGGAGGTTAAGAAATGGAAAAATTCAGTCCAGTGGGTGAAAAAGAAGTAACCCGGGCCATTGTCGGCGAATTCGCCAAGCAATTCCAGGAATATGTAGAAAGTGACTGTGTAATCATTGGCGCCGGCCCCAGCGGGCTTGTGGCCGGCCGTAATCTGGCCGCAGCCGGCAAGAAAGTGCTGATAGTCGAGCGCAATAACTATCTGGGCGGGGGGTTCTGGATTGGCGGCTACCTGATGAACAAGGTAACCTTCCGGCGTCCCGCTGACAGAATCCTGGATGATTTGGGAATTCCTTACGAGGAGATATCCCCCGGTCTGTTGATTGCCGACGGACCCCACGCCTGTTCAAAACTGATTGCCGCCGCCTGTGACGCCGGGGTCAAGTTTTCCAATATGACCAAGTTTGATGACCTGGTCTTGAGAGAAGACGGCCGGGTCGCCGGGGTGGTTATCAACTGGACGCCAATCTCGGCCCTGCCCAGGGAGATTACCTGCGTAGACCCGGTAGCTATCGAATGTAAAATAGTCCTCGATGCCACTGGCCACGATGCCTGCGTGGTGTCCAAGCTGGAAGAAAGAGGGCAATTCAAAACCAAGGGCTTCGGCGCGATGTGGGTAGAAAGATCTGAAGACCTTATCGTTGAGCATACCGGAGAGGTATACCCCGGTCTGGTGGTTTCCGGTATGGCGGTTTCAACCGTCTACGGACTACCCCGCATGGGACCCACCTTTGGAGGTATGCTGCTCTCCGGAGAAGTGGCCGCCGAAGTAATCCTTGAAAAATTGGGATGAAAACCGGCCGTTTAGAGAAGGTCCTCCTCTATGATGAGGGAGCCGACCCAAAACTGAATATGGAGGAAACGGCTGAGTACCTGCGGGGAAAACTCCCCCGGGTACCGGTAGAGATAAGGGCCGCTTTCCCCCCGTCCAGTCCGGAGGAGCAACGGGAATTAGCCCGCTGCCTGGCGGCCATAAAAATTGCGGATGTAACCCGGAATATGACGGCTGAACAGGAACCGCTCTACGGCGAAATTGAATTTGAACTGAGACGGATTCTGGGCAAAACAAGGGCCTTCGGGGTTATCTATGACGGTATTCAACTGGTTAGACGGTTTTCCGAATTGATAGCTCCGGCGGAACGGGATTTTGCCCTGGTCCATATATTTTTCACCAACCGCCTGTTCGCCACCTGGGGCAGCAAGGACCTGAGGTACCACGCCCGGACAAGTGTCTACGGGTTCCCCTCGGTAATCTCAACTACCGGGCTGGTGGAAGCGCCGGCCAAACCCAGGGAATACTATCTGCTGAAACAGCAGTACGAGATGCTGGGCAAGGATATACAGGAAGTCAAGGAGCAATTTACCGGAAGCTTCATCGACTACGAAGACGAGCGGCTGACTGAAGTGGTCAAGGGTTACGCCATGCAGGCGGTTTTTTACGCCCTCAATGGCGACCCCTTCTGCGAAGACCGGGGCTGCCGGCTGTTCAATGCTCACTGGCAGGCAGACCTCATCTTTGCCCAGTTGGAGAGCGGTTACGAGTATTGCCAGCGCCACAGCGACTTTCTGAGTAGTTTCAGTTAAACCAGCGGCGGAACAAAAAAATGAGCCACCAGCATAATGAAACCGGCCACGGAACGGCAGCCAGCACCAGCAGGCTGAAGCTGGTCCTGGTCGTCATAATGGTCATCATGGTCGTCGAAGTGGTGGGAGGCATCCTCAGCAACAGTCTGGCCCTGCTCGGTGATGCCGGGCATATGCTGGTTGACGGACTGGCCATATCTCTGAGCCTCTTTGCCATTACTATGGCTGCCAGACCGGCCACGCCGAGCAAGACTTACGGCTACCACCGGGTGGAAATAATGGCCGCCCTGGCTAACGGCATCCTCCTGGCCCTGGTGGCTTTCTACATTTTTTATGAAGCCTACCAGCGGTTCCTGGACCCGCCTGAGATACGAGCTCCCCTGATGCTGGTTATCGCCGCCATCGGCCTGGTGGCCAATACCATCGGCATTCTGCTGTTAAGGGGCTCCCACCGCGGCAACCTGAATATAAAAGCCGCCTTCTGGCATATCATAGGCGATACCATATCTTCAGTGGGCGTCATCATCGGGGGCATTATCATTTCCGTTACCGGCCTGGGCATTGTCGATCCCATTATCGCCGTGCTTATCGGCTTTATTATTCTCTGGGGAGGAATACGGCTGGTCAGGGAAGCGGGGGATATCCTCCTGGAAGCGGTACCAAAGCACATCCCCGTAGACACAGTCATCAGCATCCTAAAGGGTGTCCCGGGGGTGGAAGAAGTGCATGATGTCCATATCTGGACAATCACTTCCGGCATAGACGCCCTGAGCGCCCACCTGATTATCGAAGACCGGAGCGTCAGTGAGAGCGGCGAAATTGTGGATATGGTGAACCGGGAACTGAACCGGCAATTCAACATCTCCCACACCACCCTCCAGCTGGAATGTGAGAAATGTGAAAGCTGCCCCACAGGCATTATCTGTAATATCAGCCGGCCGGAGTAGTTAAGTCAATCAACCCTATTATGTCACCTGTATTCGGGGTTTATTAATCCTGCCAAGATGGTTGTTTTCAGTACTGTTCGGTTTCGCTTAAAAAGGCCGCTAACAGCCCGAAGTGTTGAATTTTGTCTGATTATTGTTAAACCCTATCCCCTTCAGGGTGAACCCCTTTATCCTCCTATGCCCGATGGTTCAATCCTCTCCCCCTTATATCGTCAGAGAGGGGGATTGAAGGGTAAGGTTCTCAGAATTTAAAGATTAGCTGTAATTATATCGATACAATCAAACAAACGCGAACAGAAAGTTACTTTCCCCTCACACTGTAAATACAACCGCAGTAGTCCTGGTGGTATAGACCCCATTGCCCGGCCAGTTCCATTGACCGCTGGAAACCGGCTTTCTTTTTGAAGTCCCTTTCAAGAAACCTGTCCCCGCCTATCTCCTGCCCCACCCGGTTAACCACGGCCGCCTTTTTTTGGGGACTGACGGTCAGGGTGGTGGTAAAAGCGTCATACTTATAGTAGTCCATATAGCGCCAGGTCCTGGTCAGCCGGTGCCTGAAACATATTTCACACCTGAGGCCGCCTTCCGGCTCTTTTTCGAACCCTTCCGTTTCCATAAACCAGTCATCCGGGACATAGGGACCGACCTCCAGGGGAAAATCAAGCTTTTCGGCCACTTGACGAGCGGCTTCAAGCCTTTTCAGGTATTCTTCTTCAGGGTGAATATTGGGGTTGTAGAAATACCCGTGGACCCGGTGCCCTTCAGAAGTCAGTCTCTCAACCACCCCGGCGGCGCATATCCCGCAGCAGATATGAAGAGCGATATTCATCAGAGGGTCTCAAGAACACGGATTACATCATTATGGTCCTGGAACGGGGTGCAAACGATACCCTGCTTCCCGCAAT
>JAZFUC010000237.1:0-2286 GCA_036446995.1 Dehalococcoidales bacterium
AAGCAAAACCGGGGCTTCCGATAGCTCACAAGGGTGAAACTGGAGGCGACGGGCGGATTCGAACCGCCGAATAGAGGTTTTGCAGACCTCCGCCTTAACCGCTTGGCTACGTCGCCACGTAAATATGCCGGTTGGATTTATCTCCCTACCCGGCAATAATTATAACCCCCAATCAGCCGTGATGCAAGGACGAACCTATCTTTTCAGCGGCAGCGGCGTTATAGTATATGACGGAATTAACGGGCACAAAGGGGAATAATTATGAAAAAATTAACACTGATTACGGGACTTCTGCTGTCAGCGATTCTGCTGATATCAGCTGCCTGCAGCAAGACAGAATCCGTAGGGGAATCAGCTAAGGGAATTACCGGTCCCGGGATTATGGTTCCCGGGGACGTAGTGGAAGAAGAAAGGGCTGCCGCATCGACTATCGAGCCGTCCCCTTCGCTGGTTGCTCCGGGGGGAGACTTCGCCTCTGAAGATGACGGGGGTTTCGCGGGCGATCGGATGATTGTCCGCACCGGTCAGATGGCCCTGATAGTGGAGGATGTCCGTATCACCATAGAAGAAATTACCACTTTGGCCGATGGTTTTGAGGGGTATGTAGTTTCCTCCCGGGTATGGAAACTGGGACAAAGACAGGTGGGCAGTATTTCCATCCGGGTACCGGCCGAGCATTTTAATGACACCACGCGGATGCTGCGGGGACTGGCCGTTGAAGTCACATCAGAGACATCAGACAGCCGCGATGTGACCGAAGAGTATACCGACCTAACCTCCAGGCTGGCTAACCTCGAAGCTACCGAGCTGCAGTTGCTGGCCATTCTGGAGAAAGCGCAGACTGTAGAGGAAATCCTGAATGTCCAGCGTGAGCTGTCCCGGACCAGAGGCGAAATAGAGCAGACCAAGGGCAGGATGCAGTACCTGGAGCGCACCTCGGCAACATCACTGATTAATATAACGCTGGAGCAGTCAAAATTAAATATCGAGCTATTCGCTAACAAGACCAGAGCGGAAGAGAGAGAACAGGTACTGTTTTCCGCCGAGATAACCGGCGGCTTCCCTCCCTACAGCTACCAGTGGGACCTGGGTGACGGCACCACCAGCACGGAAGGGAATCCGCGTCATGCCTACACCAAAGATGGAACTTACTCCGTCTCACTGACGGTTACCGATGACCGGGCCAACAGGCTGACCAAAACCAGGACTGATTATATCACGGTCCTCTCCGGGTGGGAGGCCGGTAATATAGCCAGCAACGCCTGGGACGGCCTGGTAGTATTCGGCCAGTATCTGGCCAATATCGTCATCTGGCTGGGGGTGTTCAGTCCGCTCTGGATTGGCATCGGCGCCATCACTTACGCCATTATCCGCTGGCGCCGCCGCCGGAAAAAGTCCGAATAAACAGGCAATATCAAAGCCCGGGGTGGCAGAGAGGCACCGCATATACAGCCTATCCCCATCTCGCCATCCGGGCTTCCGGTTTAGTGCCGGGGCCTCCGGCACTCGTTAACAAATAAAGATAGCGGTCTTTTACTCGTACTCGGTGCGGGAAACGGCCAGGGCAATACTAGCCAGAAGCAGTACTATACCCAGCGTCAACCCGAAAAGAGGGGTAAAAGCTGCCGGAAGGTCATTCAGAAAAGTAACCACTTCCGTAGCCGCCAGGATACCCGCCACTGCGGATAATCCTCCGAGTCCGCCTAAAACCCAAGCTGCAATCGCCATGGTAACCACCCCCTTTTTTTTAATTTTGCTTTATTTTAATGATAATCTGCGATATAATCAACAGGCAGTCAAAGGATGCAAAAGGAACCATGGCAAATATCGAGCATGAAATAGGCGATTTACTGCGGGAAAAAGAGTTGACCTTAGGCGTAGTAGAATCAGCCACCGGCGGGCTAATATCTCATCTGATAACCAACGCCCCCAACAGTTCCGATTATTTCAAGGGATCGGTTATTGCCTATTCGAATGAAACCAAGATGGATGTAGTGGGCGTAAAAAAGGTTACCCTGGACAAATACGGCTCGGTAAGCGCCCAGGTGGCGGAAGAAATGGCCCAGGGCGGCAGAAAAATACTGGCGACCGATATATGTATTTCAGATACGGGGGTGGCCGGACCGGGAGGGGCTACTTCCGGCAAGCCGGTGGGACTGTTTTTCATTGGACTGGCCCACAACAACAAAGCCTTCAGCCAGAAACACCTTTTCGGTCGTGACCGGGAGAAGAACAAGCAGGACACGGCGGAGGCAGCCTTAAATTGTCTGAAAGACTACCTGACAA
>JAZFUC010000238.1:0-2501 GCA_036446995.1 Dehalococcoidales bacterium
AGAGAGCGGAAGTAGTTCAGCGGTAGAACGTCTCCTTGCCAAGGAGAAGGTCGCGAGTTCGAACCTCGTCTTCCGCTCCAATTTTTTTCCATTTCAAACCCTGATTACTTATTTGCTTGTCTGTTAAGCCGGTGCTAATATGTAATTATGAGATTAGGCGCTTTTGAACTTGACGAACCCATCCCTGAACTCAGGGAACCTCACGTAATAGCCATGCTGAGGCCGTGGATAGATGTGGGCAGTGTCGGCACCCTGGTGCTCTCCTGGCTGGAAGATCATTTTGACGCCGAAGACCTGGGCAGACTGGCCAGACCGGGTGATTTCTTCGATTTCACCCGTTACCGGCCCAATATATTTATGCAGGACGGACAGCGCCAGGTAAATATTCCCAACACTTCCGTCACCTTCGGCAAGCAGGACACCGGTAATGACCTTATATTCCTACACCTGCTGGAGCCCCACAATCACAGTGAGGACTATGTGGAGTCAGTCCAGCAGCTGATTGAAAAGTTCAATGTCAAGAGGTACTGTCTGCTGGGCAGCATGTACGACTATACGCCTCATACCAGGCCGCTGGCAGTAAGCGGACGTTCCCAGGGAAGCAAATCCCAGAAAGACCTGAAGCACGTGAAACTAAGACGCAGTACTTACCAGGGGCCGACGACAATCACTTCCCTGATAGGCCAGCAGGCGGCGGCCAACGGGGTTGAGACAATGACCTTCATCGTACACCTGCCCCAGTATACCCAGCTGGAAGAGGACTACATGGGGACGGTGCCTATTATGGAAATCCTCAGCCCGCTCTATGATGTGCCGGTTGACCAGTCATTTATCGCCAAAGGAGAAAAGCAGCGGGCACAGATAGACACCGCCCTGGAGAAAAATCCCCAGTTAAAGACGATTGTAGAACAGCTCGAAAGCCATTATGATGCCCGGGCCGCCAGGAGAAAAGAAGAAGAAATGCCCCAATTGTCACCTGAGGTAGAGAGATTTCTGGCTGAAATGGACCGGCGCTTCAGCGAAGATTAAACGGTATCTCACTCGGAAAACAGACTTTTAACCCATCAGGCAGCTAGATTGTTTTCTTCTTATTGGAGATGTAATCCACCAGCAGGTATTCGCCAAGGCTGTCAGCGCTGGTAAAAAACACCCGCCCCTTGTTTATACGGGCCATCTGGGTGACGAAAGCGCCGACAAAGCCGCCACTATCCAGCATAAAGGTATTGATGATTATCCCCTTCTGGGTGCATTTTTTTACTTCCCTCAGTGTCATCTGGATAGTGCGCAGGGTGGGCGGATACTGAAAAAAGACCCGTTCTCCCTCAAAATGGGCCGTTGGTTCTCCGTCAGAGATTAAAATTATCTGCTTGTTGGTGCTTCTGTCCTTATCCAGCAGTTTCCTGGCCACATGCAGGCCGTGCTGCATATTGGTGTAGGGGTCAAACTCGTCCCATCCCATGTAAAGCAGGTCTTCTTTTTTAATCTGCCGGGCATAACTGGAAAAACCGACTATTTTCAGGCTGTCCCGGGGATACTGGCTCCTGATGAGGCCGTCAAAGGCGAGGGTTACCCGCTTGGCGGCCTCGAAATTACCTCTCATCGGCATTGAAAGACTCATATCCAGGAGCAAAATAGTGGCCGACCGGGTCAGTTCTTCCATTCTGAAGACCTCGAAGTCATCCACGCTCAACTTGACCGGAATCTTCCCCGGTTCCCGATAGAGAGAATTCATAATGGTCTTCTGGATATCGACCTGAAAGTCGTCCCCAAACTCAAACGGCTTGGTCTCCACCATCCTCTCGCCGCCGCTGCCCCTGGTATCAAGTTTATGCCCCCCGGACCTGTCTTTCCTGAGCTGGGCAAAGATGTCCTGCAGGGCTTTCTGACCAATTTTTTTCATACCGCGGGGGGTCAGTTCTAATTTACCGTTTTCCCAGCGGATATACCCGGCTTCTTCCAGAAGTTTGCTGATATTACGCAAACTCTCAAGCTCATCAGCCGACTCGTCTCCCAGCAATTCCCGGGTAAGCTGCTCATCCACAGCATCCAGGGACCGGCTGCTCCGCGAGTCCTGGAACTGGTCCTCCAGGGTATCCATCTTCTGGAGGGTCTCCATTAACTGCATGGCCTCACTGTAGGAGAGGGATTCCTCTCCCGAGAAAGGATAACGCCGCGGCCCTTTTTCACTGGGGTGCAGGGCCTCCATATTGGCCACCATTTTGGCCAGCTCGTATTGGGTTGTGTCATCCAGCATGGACTGCAGCAGGCCCTCCAGCTCCTCCCTGTCTTCCGGAGAGAGACTATCCATTAAAGACTGCGCCTGGGCTATCTGGCTCTGCAGACGCTCTATCATCTCGTCCAGGTTCTGAGGCGGATTATCGCCGAAAAAATCCCCGAATTGCTCCATAAAACTGTCGAAATCGGGTTCTTCTCCCCGCATCCGCTGTTCCAGCATCTGGTTTATCGCCTCGGCCATATGCCGCATGCCGGCCAGGGTTTCC
>JAZFUC010000239.1:0-7584 GCA_036446995.1 Dehalococcoidales bacterium
TTAATCTGCTGGGGCTGTTCCCGGAGCAGCATTTCACCCAGCCGCCACCCCGCTATACCGAGGCTTCACTGATAAAAATACTGGAGCAGTGGGGAATCGGGCGTCCCAGCACCTATGCTCCTATTGTCTCAACCATTCAGGGACGCGAGTATGTTAACCGGGTGAACGGCAGCCTGCAGCCCACGGAGCTTGGTTTCGTAGTCAATGACGCCGTCTGCGAGTATTTTCCTGATATCGTCGATATCAAATTCACCGCCCGGATGGAAGACGAACTGGACGAGGTGGCCGATGACAAGAGGGACTGGGTTGGAGTTGTCCGGGACTTTTACACCCCCTTTGAGAAAGACCTGAACAAAGCGTCCGAACTTATGGAAAGGGTGAAAATACCCGACGAGGTCACCGATGAGCTCTGTCCTGAAGGGCACCCGATGGTAATCAAGCTGGGACGCTTCGGCAAATTCCTGGCCTGCAGTAATTACCCGGAGCATAAGTACACCAAGTCATATCAAATCAAGACCGGCGCCAAGTGCCCTGAGTGCGGCCACGAGCTTATCGAGAGAATGAGCAAAAAGAAGCGCAAATTCTACGGCTGCAGTGGTTACCCGGACTGCAAATTTGCCGTAAATGCCAAACCCCTCCCCCAGCCCTGCCCCGAGTGCAAAGGTCTGATGACACAATCCAGTAACCAGGCGCGCTGCACCAAATGCGGGCACAGGGAGAAATTACCCCAGGAATAATTTCGTGCAAAGTGCTTTAGACAACTATATTAACTATCTGAAGGCAGAGAAGAACGCCTCTCCTTACACGGTGCGTAATTACAGAGGCGATTTACTCGGTTCAGCCAGAATCAAGGGGTATTTTGAATTCCTGATCGAGAGAGGCGTTAAGTCACTGGACGGGGCAGACCGGCACATATTGCGTGATTACCTGGCCTATCTGAGCCAAAAGGGTCTGGTCAAGGCCAGTATTGCCCGCCGACTTTCCGTTATCCGATCCTTCTACCGCTACCTGGTGCGGGAAGGAATACTCTCTATAAACCCCGTGCTGGAAACATCTTCTCCCCGGCTGGATAAAAAACTGCCTTCTTTCCTGACGCAGAGAGAGATAACCGGTCTGCTGGAAGCTCCCGACCCGAATAGCGCTATCGGACTCCGTGACCGGGCTTTCATGGAACTGCTTTATGCCTCCGGACTCAGGGTAAGCGAGCTGGCCAGTCTCGATATGGAGCGGGTCGACCTTGACAGCCGTGAAATCCGTGTCCTGGGCAAGGGCTCCAAAGAACGGATGGTGCTGATGGGCGAACCGGCGGCCGAGGCTCTGAGAAGATATTATACCCACGGTAGACCATTACTACCTGACTCCAAATTATCAAAAACGCGTAAAATAAAAAGGACCAATGCGGTATTCATTAATAACGTTGACGGTGGGCGTTTGACAGAACGGAGCATCCAGCATTTCCTTCAGGAATACGCCGGTAAAGCCGGCATTGATAAATGGGTCCATCCCCATATGCTGCGCCATACCTTCGCCACCCACCTGCTTGACGGCGGGGCAGATTTAAGGGTGGTCCAGGAACTGCTGGGGCACTCCAGCCTTTCTTCCACCCAGATTTACACTCATGTCAGCAAGAGCCAGGCCAGGAAAGTATATCTCTCCGCCCATCCGATGGCCCGGGAAGATAATGACGAGCCGGAAGATGAATAGCCGCCTGGAAAAACTGAGGCCTCTGCAGGGAGAGAGAATGGATGGCAAAGTTGTCATGCTGGAGCCCCGATATGTCGGGGCGAAGCATCTCAGGGAAGGGTGGGGAATTGTGCTTCATCCTCCCCACTCTGAGATTCTTCGTCGTCCCGGTTGCATCGGGACTCCTCCAGAATGACGGCTGCGGGATAGCTGTGCAAGGTGAAGGTGCAAACATTTGAAAACAATTCACCGGCTGGAAAAACTGAGGCCTCTGCTGGCTGAAAAAGAAATAGACGCTATTTTGATATCCCAGCCGGATAACCGCTATTACCTTTCCGGCTTTGACGGGTCGGCCGGCTACCTGCTCATTACCCGGCAGGAAGCGGTGCTGGCCACTGATTTCCGCTATATCGAGCAGGTTAAAGAGCAATCGCCGGACTACCGGATTTTTCAGATAACCGGTAATCTAACCGGCTGGTTCCCCGGACTGGTATCGGAGACGGGTATAAAAAGGCTGGGTTTTGAGTCTTCAGATGTCTCCTTCGCCTTTTACCGGCAGCTTTCCGATTCACTGGAGAAAGCCGGCTCCCAGGTAGAGTTGAAGCCCGTCGAGGGGCTGGTAGAGTCCCTGCGAATGGTTAAAGAAGAGGATGAGATTGAGTTTATCACCCGGGCGGTGGAAATAACCGACCGGGCGTTTGAATATATCGAGGGCCTGATTTGCCCCGGAATGACTGAGAAAGAAGTAGCCTGGGAACTTGAGAAATTTCAGCGCGAGCAGGGCAGCCAGACATTGCCTTTTGATATTATTGTCGCCTCGGGTCCCCAGGCCGCCCTGCCCCACGCCCGGCCTTCGGAGCGGAAAATAGGCCCCGGCGAGCCGGTGGTAATCGATATGGGAGCCAAGGTGGCAGGTTACACCAGTGATTTCAGCCGCACCCTTTGCCCCGGTGGGCCGGACGAGACCTTTAAAAAGGTCTATGATATCGTGCTCGGCGCCCAGCTGGCGGCCATATCGCTGATAAAAGAAGGAATGAACGGTGAGGAAGCGGACAGCTTCGCCCGGACGATTATCGAGGAAGCCGGCTATGCCGATGCCTTCGGCCATTCGCTGGGGCATGGAGTCGGCCTGGTTACTCATGAGCAGCCGCGACTCGGCCCGAATTCGACTGAAATACTGGCCTCAGGTATGGTATTCTCTATTGAGCCGGGTATATACATCCCCGGCTGGGGTGGAGTGAGAATTGAGGACCTGGTGGTGATGGATAAAGGGGAAATCAGGGTGCTTTCCAGGGGCAGAAAATAAATATTTCCGGAGCTTGATATGATAAGTGGCAGTGAACTGAGAAAAGGTATTATTATAGAACTTGACGGCAAACTTTATCAGGTGACGGACTACCGTCATATCAAAATGAAGCGGACCGCCCTGGCCAAGGTGAAACTGCGTGACATCGAGGCCGGGCACACCATAGAGCAGAGTTTCCAGTCAGACCAGAAGTTTACCCGGGTCAGGCTGGATTTTCAGGATATGCAGTACCTCTATAATGATGAAAACCTTTATTATTTTATGGACACGGAAACCTATGAACAAATGCCGGTTGGCACCGATATGCTGGGTGACGCCGTTAACTATCTAAAGGAAGGTATGATCATCCAGGTTTCCAGCTACAAAGACAAGGTGGTGGGCGTGGAGATAGCTCTTTCAGTTGAGCTGGAGGTGACGGATACCGGCCCCGGCTTTAAAGGAGATACCGCCACCGGCGGCAATAAACCGGCCGTGCTGGAAACCGGTATTACCGTGCAGGTGCCCCTTTTTATCAACAACGGGGATATCATTAAGGTGGACACCCGTGACGGCAGCTACGTAGAACGGGTTTCTTAAACGACCGGTTAACAGGAAAAAACAGAAAGGGACAACATCGCTGAAAGCTGATTTTCACATGCACACGGAGTATTCCAAGGACTGCGAAATGTCCCTGGAAACTATTATCGAGCGCTGCCGGGGGGCCGAACTTGAATGCGTTACCATCTCCGACCACGGAACGGTCGAAGGCGCCCTGAAACTTCAGGCTATCGCTCCCTTTAAAGTCATCGTCGCCGAGGAAATTCTGACTCCCGACGGCGAGCTAATGGGAATGTTTCTGAAGGAGACAATCCCCAGCCATATCTCCATCGAGGAAGCAATATCCCGCATCAAGGAGCAGGGCGGACTGGTCTGCCTGCCCCACCCCTTCGACCCTTTCCGGGGGATCAAGCTCAACAACAGCAAACTGACGGAACTGGCCGGGCAGCTTGACGTTATCGAGGTGTTCAATGCCCGCAGCCCCTTACCCGGACCGGAGACCAGGGCCAGGAAATTTGCCGCCAGTCACAACCTGCCCTGTACCGCCGGCAGTGATTCACATACTCCCAAAGAAATAGGCCGCACCTATGTGGAGATGCCGGATTTTAATGATAAAGACGATTTTCTGGGTGCTTTGCGCCAGGGGAGCATATTACAACACCGGTCAAGCCCCTTCGTACATGTTGCCACCACCTGGACAAAAATTAAGAACCTCTTTTAAAGCCCCGACTTGGTCGGGGCGAGGATGACAGGTTTGAGCCATCTTTATCAAATCGGCTGGTTTTCTTCCGGAGGCAGTCAAACATCCAGGGACCTGCTGTCCGCTGTTGTCGACAGTATCCGGCGGGATGAAATAAAGGCAGGGATAGCCTTTGTCTTTTGCAGTCGTGAACCCGGCGAATCGATTGAAAGCGACGCTTTTCTGAAGCTGGTTCAAAACTACGGCATCCCCCTGGTCAGCTTTTCCTACCGTGAATTTAAAGCAGGGCAGGACATTCCGGCCAGGGACTCTTCGGGCAAACTGGCTGACTGGCGGATGGATTATGACCGCCAGGTGATAGCCCGGTTGGAGGAATTCGAACCGGACCTTTGCGTCCTGGCCGGATATATGCTGATAACGGGGCCGGAAATGTGCCGCAAGTTTGATATGATCAACCTCCATCCGGCCGCTCCCGGCGGACCGGTAGGCACCTGGCGGCAGGTAATCTGGAAGCTGATAGAGGCCAATGCCAGGGAAACCGGCGTTCTGATGCACCTGGTGACTCCTGAACTGGATAAAGGGCCGGAGCTGACTTACGGTAAGTTTTCTATCAGGGGGGAACCCTTTGACAGGTACTGGCAGGAAATAGAGGGGCTTTCCCTTCAGGATATCAAGCAGAGAGACGGGGCGGATAACCCCCTTTTCAAGCTCATCCGCAGGTACGGACTGGCCAGGGAAATCCCCCTGATCCTGGCCACCATTAAAATATTCAGTCGCGGGACCCTCCGGGTTAACAGCAATAAATTGGTTATAGATGTCGAAGACTACCCAATTCTCGCTTTTGACCTGACCGGGGAAATTGAAGAGCAGCTTAAAACGCTTTAATAAAAACTGGCTACCAGATTGATTCTGTTTGGTTTTTCTTAAAGAGTTCCTCAACGGCCTGAAGTATTGAATTTTACATGACTGGCGTTAACCCCATCCCCCTGTCCCCTTCCCCTTACGAAGGGGAGTTTTAATTAGAGAGGGGGCTTCACCCTGAAGGGGACCAAAGGGGTGAGGTTGACCAGAAGCAGGAGTTTGAGTAGTAATTGAACCGGGAAGTTTTAGAGGGGCGAAGCCCCTCTAAAAAAACCTCTTCCCCCTCTCCTTTTCAAGGAGAGGGGGATAAAGGGGGTGAGGTCAATCAAATATATATTCCCTATAAGGACGGAGCAAACAAGAACACACAAACAGAACTATCGGATTATACGTATACAATCTCTTTCTGTTCAGTGGTATAATAATCCCTGTTTCTATGGAGAAAGACTTTGAAGTCCTGCCCCATACGGCTGATATCGGCATTATCGCCTACGGCCTTGATATGGCTGAGGCGTTTTCAAATGCAGCCAGGGGTATGTTCAGTCTGATTACCGAGCTTAACAGCATCGGGGAGACGGAACGCCGGGATACTCAACTGACTGCCCCTGACCCGGAAAGTCTGCTGGTGGCCTGGCTGAACGAGCTTATTTACCTCTTCGATGTAGAAAACATTATCTTTAAGAGGTTTGATATCACCCTGTTTGGCGGGACAGAGCTTAAAGCCACCAGCTACGGGGACAAAGTGGACCCTGCCAGACACCAACTGAAAATAGGTATCAAGGCAGCCACCTATCATATGCTGAAGATAGAGGAAAATAGCGGCTTTAAAGTACAGGTGCTGTTTGATATCTAGGAGCTAATCAGAAATGGCTCAACCTTGGGAAAAGATATTAAAAAGAATAGACGATTACCGCTGGGAGATTCCGGTCAGCTATAAGGACGGAATGAGAGTGCCCGGTCTGGTCTTCACCAGCCAGGCTATGCTGGAACGCGGCTGGGAGGAACAGGTCTTTCAGCAGGTGGCCAACGTGGCTTTTCTGCCGGGGATTGTGGGCCATTCACTGGCAATGCCGGATATCCACTGGGGTTACGGGTTCGCCATCGGCGGGGTGGCCGCTACCAGACTTGAGGACGGGGTGGTATCGCCGGGGGGAGTCGGATTCGATATTAACTGCGGCGTCCGTCTGCTGCGCACCAATCTAACCGAAAAAGATGTCAGGCCGCGCATTGAACAGCTGGTTACGGAACTGTATAACAGCGTTCCTTCCGGGGTAGGTTCTGAAGGTAAACTGAAGGTTACCGAAAAAGAGATGGATGAAATAATGATTAAGGGCAGCCGCTGGGCGGTTGAGAAGGGTTTCGGCCAGTCTGAGGATATCGTGGTCACGGAGGCATCCGGCTGTATCGAAGGAGCTAATCCTGACAAGGTCAGCGGTAAGGCTAAAAAACGGGGCATTCCCCAGTTAGGCACACTGGGTTCCGGCAATCATTTCCTGGAAGTGGCCGTGGTGGATGAAATATTTCAGGCAGATGCGGCCGGGGTAATGGGTATCGGGGAGGTCGGCCAGGTGGTGGTGATGATTCATACCGGCTCCCGCGGTTTCGGCCACCAGGTCTGCACTGATTATGTGGCCCTGCTGGGCAGCGCGGTGAAAAAATACGGCATTAACCTGCCCGACCGCCAGCTTGCCTGCGCCCCGGTGCAGTCGGTAGAAGGTCAGGACTACCTGGCAGCAATGGCCGGGGCGGCCAATTATGCCTGGACCAACCGGCAGTGCATCACTCACTGGGTAAGGCAGTCATTTATAAAAGTTTTCGGTACCACGGAACTGGGGCTGGAGCAGGTTTATGATGTGGCCCACAACATCGCCAAGATAGAAGAACATTCTGTGGACGGTGAAAAACAGGTTCTCTGCGTCCACCGCAAGGGGGCGACCCGGGCATTCCCCGCCGGACACCCGGATGTTCCCCCTGTTTACCGGGACATAGGCCAGCCGGTGCTTATCCCCGGGGATATGGGGCGTTATTCCTATGTGGCAGTCGGCACGGAGACGGCCATGAAGGAGACCTTCGGCTCCACCTGTCACGGGGCCGGTCGCTTGCAGAGTCGTTCGGCCGCCAAACGCAGTCTCAGGGGCGTCGACATTGCCGGGGGTTTGGCTGAGAGGGGCATAACGGTCAAGGCCGGCAGCAGGTCTTCGCTGGCCGAGGAAGACTCCAGCGCGTATAAGGATGTGGCTGATGTGGTGGATATTACCGAAAAGGCGGGTATTTCCCTCAAAGTGGTAAAAACACTGCCGATGGGGATTGTTAAAGGATAAGAAGAGATGATTACCTCTTCCCGAAGGGAGAGGTAAATTTCAGGAGACGGCCAGAGAATCTTTCGGAGGAATGATTTACCCTGCCGGGTAAGCCACGCTCCCGAAAGACCAGTATAAATTAAAGGGAGAATCCAGTTCAGCTAACGGTACTTTTTACAATTTCCGGCGTGTTTCCA
>JAZFUC010000240.1:0-7845 GCA_036446995.1 Dehalococcoidales bacterium
GTCAAACGGTTTCGTTATTTCCTGGAGGTCCTTGTCATAGCAGATGCGAACTATCGGCCGGCCGACTGCACCCAACATAGCATTTGATATTATTCCCCTCTCTCCCGTATTCAGGTTAACCATTATACCGGTGGGGTAAAGGGGAATCAGTTTGGTAAAAAGACGCACCATGTCCGGGTCAAAGAGTTCTCCGGAGTAGGCCATTATGAATTCAATTGCCTCATGAGGCAGGTAGCTTTGACGGTGAGGCCTCCTGGAGACCAGGGCATAATAGGTATCGGTAATGGCCAGTATTCTGGAAAAGACGGGAATACTTTCCCCTTTTATTCCCCGCGGGTAACCGCTGCCGTCCCATCTCTCGTGATGGTCCAGAACTATCATGATAATTTCAGAAGAAATATTTGAATAATCATTCAATATCTGGTACCCATATTGACTGTGCTGATGCACCTCATGCTCCTCGATTTTCGTCAACGATGTCGGTTCTTCCATCATCCCTGCTGGAAGAGCCAAATAGCCTATATTCTCGATTAAGGCAGCCATACCCAGTTCGCTTAATTGAGCTTGTTTATAGCCGAGTTTTTTGCCCATTAACATCGAGAGACTGGCTACCTGCACCGGGTGGATACAATTATAATCCTGGAGAGAGTAGCAACCGGTCGCATTAGCCTCCCCGATAACCACTGGGAAATATTGTTCGACCATGCTGTATATCGCCTTCTCGGCTGGAGTTGAATTAATAACCGGATTCCCGGTGACGTTGCGTAACGCTGCTTCGGTTTCATTTTGCAGAGCATACAACCTGCGCGCCGCGTCTCCTTCGAGCCTGGCAGGCATCAGCGGTGTTACCGGTACGTCATCAACGCGGCGGTCCTCGAAAAACAATTCTCCCCCTCCCATCCTGCCGATTGCTGACACATTATCAAAAGTGAGCCTGGTGCCCTGGGGCAGTACGACGTTGCCGTAACTATCGTACACATCCATACTGAGCACCATTCCCGGTTGAGCGTATTGTACAGATATCCGCCTCAATTTACCGCTTCCCCCCGTTAAGATTTTACCAGCACGTTATTTACCGGGTTTTTCTTAAAAACTGCCGGACTACTCTCTGGCTTCTGATAAAAGGAGGTTCCAATTTGTTTAAAACCGATACTGGTAGCATCCAGCATTACTTCCGTACCGCCGATAAACAGGATGCCTCCAGCATTAAGACTCTGTAAAAATCTCTCGTTTAGGACCCGTTTCGTCTCTTCAGTGAAGTAAATGGTGACATTACGACAGATAATCAGGTCAAAATCCCGCTCGAATTTATCATTTAGCAGATTTAGCTCCTGCACTTTTACTCTTTTCCGTATCCTGTCTATCACTCTGAATTCTTGACCTGAAGCTGTGAAATACCTCTTGAGAAAAGACTGCTTAACATTTTTCAAATCACCGGAGCTATAAGGGCCGCCGTTTACGGCCCTTTTCAATGAGTCTGCGTCGATGTCTGTAGCCAATATTCTGTGGTTATGATCCGGTGAGATGCCGCTTAATATCATCGCCACCGAATAGCACTCTTGCCCCCGTGAACAGCCGGCGCTCCAGATATTAAGTGACGGCCTGTTCTTCAACAGTTTTGGCAGGATACTATTCTGCAGATATTCAAAAGGAGAGTCGTCACGGAAAAATTCTGATACATTAATGGTTAAAAAGTTACGCAGTTTTTGCAGCATTTCTTCATCCCGCTCCAGGGCGGAAGCGTAGGAAACGATGTTTTCATACTTGGTTTGAGTCAGGAACATCCCGAGGCGCCGCATCATCTGCTGGCTCTTATAATCATCGAGATTAATATTGGTAAGTTTCAATATCTTTTTTTTCAGATATTCATAACTTTTCTCATCCATAAAGCCCTCCTTCTACTTGCCTTTACTTCAGGCACATCTCCATAATTTCGCAAGCAATCTTACTCAAAGGGAGCACCTTGTCTGCATAACCTGATTCGACGACACTGCGGGGCATTCCATAAATCACGCTGGTAGCTTCGTCCTGGACGGCTATTTTACCACCGGCCGCCTTGATTGAAGCCGCCCCTTCTGTCCCGTCGGTGCCCATACCGGTAAGTACTACCCCGACGGTTGAATGACCGTAAACCAGAGACGCTGACAACATGGTTATATCTACAGAAGGTCGGAGGCCTCGCACCGCTGGCTTCTGAGTGACCGCGATTTTATTGTGTTTGTTTACCTCCATGTGGTAATTACCGGGAGCCAGTAAAGCCAGTCCCGGTCTTAATACATCCCCATGTTCAGCCTCTTTAACCTGGATATTTGACAATTCATTTAACCTGTTGGCAAGCGACTTGGTAAAACCCGGCGGCATATGCTGAACCAGAAGTACGGCCGCCGGTATATCAGCCGGCAGTTCGGGAATAATTTTATATAACGCACCCGGACCGCCGGTTGAGCTCCCGATAACCACTGTATTCCGGGGGGTTATTGAAACCTGCCTGAGTGGTTTTTCCCGATGGGCGTGCCCGTCCATCGTCTGGGCCGCCATTCTTAACCTGGCCCCGCCTATTGCCGCCGCCAGTTTTATTTTAGAATTAAGATTATTATCCAGTCCGTAAAACCCGGCGTTAGTTGCTTTTGACGCTTTCAGAAAGAAGTCTATAGCTCCCATTTCAAGAGCCCGGACGGTTATCTCGGTCCCCTTATCGGTCAGGCTGCTCAGCATTACCACCGGGGTTGGATTCTCCGACATTATCCGGGAAAGGGCTTCAAGTCCATCCATCCGCGGCATTTCCACATCCAGGGTAACCACGTCGGGTTTCAGTTCTTTTACCTTCTCCAGGGCCTCCAAACCATTAACGGCATACCCGATTATCTCTATCTCTGAATCAGCTTTGAGCTGCCTCGTGATAGACAGTCGGGCAAAAGCCGAGTCATCAACTATAAGCACTGTGACCATCGTTTTCTCCATGTCAATCCACAGATATGATTTCTTCCGCTCACCAGGGGTCTATTTAATGAGCTTCTGAACGGTCTCCAGCACTCGAGGGCCGTCAAACGGCTTCACCACAAAGTCTCTCGCCCCGGATTTTAGTGCGTTCATTACCATGGTCCGCTGTCCCATAGCGCTGACCATCGCAATCCGCGCGTCCGGATCTATCTTTATTATTTCCTGCAGGGTTACTATTCCGTCCATTTTAGGCATGGTAATGTCGAGCAACACCCCGTCCGGTTTGTCTTCCTTGTACTTCTCCAGTGCTTCAGCTCCGTTCGATGCCTCCACCACATCGTACCCTTTCTCTCCCAATAACTTGGAGCATCTCATCCTCATAAAGGCGGCATCATCAACTATAAGTATCTTGGCCATATTGCCTACTCCTTTGTTAGTAGATACTAAACATTTCACCCGTGTTCATACCGGTTTCCAGTAAAATAATTTCCAAACCGGGCCGAATCAGCCCAACAGCTTCTGCACTGTATTTAACAGCCCGCTGTCATCAGTCGGCTTGGTTACAAAATCCCTGGCCCCTGTTTTTAAGGCGGTCAGGACCACTGACTGAGAGCCTATGCAGGTAACCATGGCCACTCTGGCAGTGGGGTCATAATTCATTATTTCGTGAAGCGTTACCAGGCCGTCCATTACCGGCATATTAATGTCCAGCAGCACTCCATCAGGCCGGTTTGCCTTGTATTTTTCCAACGCTTCGGCGCCGTTTGTTGCCTCCTCCACTTCGTAGCCGTCGTTTCGAAGCGATTTCACGTATTTTAATCTCACAAAGGTGGCATCATCGACAACCAGTATTTTCTCCATTTTGGCCCTCCATTTCCAACTTTCCAGGTTGATTTTTTATTAATATCCTTATGCTAGATTTTGTTATACTCTCTCCCGGCAGTTCTTACCATCGTCTCGCCGGTGGCAACTGAAAGCCAAACCGAGCGCCCCTTCGAACCGCCGATATCTTCCCCTGAGACACGCACCGCACTGCTTTTGAGGGCTGCCCGCGTTGCTACCAGGTTCTTGGCCCCCATGTCCAGAATGGTGGCAAACCCGGGTGCCTGTATCATTTGAGCGCCTCCGGCTAACTTAATTATTAATTTAGATTTTGAAGCGCCTTTTTTTATCATCTCTTCAAAAAGTACCGGAACAGCAATGTCAGCATACTTTGTTGCCGTCATGTCTTCCTTGGATTTACTTTCCGGCAGCACGATATGGGCCATTCCCGCTATTTTGGCCGCCGTGTCATAGGCGCACAGGCAGATGCAGGAACCTAGGCCGAAACAGGCCAGGTACATCGAGGCGTCAGATGTTACCTTAACTTCGCCAAGCCCGACACTAATTGTTTGGTCACTTGCAGTTGTTTGTTGTGTTGTCGTCACTATCGTGCCCCCGCATGTCTTAGGATAACTCTGAGGAAATCCATAGTTGGTAATATCATAAAAGTACCGTCTATTTGATTAGTGGCCGTGCCGAAAGACGCTTTCACCGCCAGCACACTATCCTGTTCCTGCATAATATCGGTAAGCGCTATACTCAAAATTGCCCCGGCCATGTCAACCATTACAACCGGCGGTGAAGGGGTCAGTGTCAGGTTAGTGGCATCAGCCAGGGCGTTCAGGAAAAAGGAGCCAGTTATATTGCCCATCTCTCCCAGCACGGAGCGTTCCATTTCACCCAAATCCTTTGTACTGCCTATCGGCTGCCCCAATTGGCTGTCAATTAAATCAAAGGCAATCTTGGGGTCATGTATCAACATCAGATGGCCTTCTGCGTCACCGTGAATGGTCAGATATATACCGACAGCGAGCTTTTCCGGCCCGCCCAGCAGGTCGACAGCATCTTTAGCCGGAAAATGTTTTACATCAAGACCTTTGACACTCAGTTCTTCTCCGATCATTTGCGAGAGACCTGAAAGAGAATTGGAGATTCCCCTGCTGACGAGCCAGGTCCAGATAGCTAACTCGTCTTTGTTAATCATCATCTGTTCTACCATTAGAAAACTCCCTAATTTTAATTTCTATGTCACTACTATCATTTTGTCACGGCCATTTGCCACAGGTAAGGCCTAAACGAGTAAGACCGTGTAGCTAAACAGGATAACTTTCCCTTGTTTAAGCGGATGGTATTACTGCGCCCTGTATTTTAAATTGTGAACCGACCGAGTCATCAACCGATACGATGGCATCATCCCACCGGCCCCTTAGCGGGAAAGAGATACCCGTCACCCCGCCACCGTAGAAAGTTTGGGGACCGGCTGTATCTCCGGCTTCCTTTTTTCTTCATCCTTTTGTGCGGCTGCTTTAACCAGGGAAGCTACATCCAGAATCAGGGCCACCCGGCCATCTCCGAGAATGGTGGCTCCGGCAATCCCTTCTATATCACCCATATATTTACCCATGGATTTCACCACGATTTCCTGCCGCTCCATCAGTGAGTCCACCATTATCCCCACCAGTTCCTTGCCTGCTTTAGCGATGACGATTACGCCATTCTCAGAGGTGGCCTCCGGATTTTCCGTCTGGCTGCCAAAAGTGGCGCTCAGTCTCATCACCGGAATAAGATTATCCATCCGCCTGATTATTTCTTTCCCACGGATAGTATAAATATCCTCCGGTCTTACGGCTAACGTTTCGATAACGGAAGGCAGCGGCAGCACATAAATAGTGCCGCCGGCGGTAAGCAGCAACCCCTGGACAATGGCCACGGTTAAGGGTAACCTGATGGTAAATTTACTGCCATGCCCTGGTTTTGTCTCCAGTAATAATGACCCGCCGAGGTTTTCTACGTTTGACCGGACTATATCCAGCCCTACGCCTCTGCCGGATACCTCGGTGGCTTTTTTAGCGGTGGACATCCCCGCCATAAATATAAGATTGATGGCATCTGAATCCGTTATGCTGGCCGCTTTTTCTGCTGAAATGAATCCCTTCTTAACGGCGGATGCTTTTACTTTACCCGCCGTGATACCACCGCCGTCATCTTCAACTGTTATGATAATGTGGCTTTGCTCCCGTTCAGCAGTGAGGCATATTGTGGCGGTTACTGGTTTATGAGCCTCTTTTCTCACTCCCGGAAGTTCAACTCCGTGGTCTACGGCATTTCTTAACAGGTGAATCAGCGGATCACGCACTTGCTCTATTAAAGAACGGTCCAGTTCCGTTTCTTCACCAACGACTTTGAAATCAATCTTTTTCTTCTGCGTTTGAGCCAGGTCTCTCACCATCCTGGGGAAACGACTGAATATGGCCCCAATAGGTACCATCCTGACCTGCATGATTCTTTCCTGGAGCTCATTAATGACCTTTATAATATGGTCTGAAGTCTGGGCCAGCTGCTGGACCATCTCATCACCGGAATATTTTATCGAAAGCATTTTACCGACCTGGCTGATATTAGAACGGTCTATAACAAGTTCTTCTACAATATTCATTAGATTATCAAGAACCTTGACATCTACTCGTACGCTTTGTAAATTTTGAGGGCTTTCCTGCTGGACTGTTTTTTCCTTTGCCGGCAGGTTTGTATCGGATGTTTCGAGGCTGGTTTCGACCGATTTATCTTCTCCTCCATCGCCCTGCTCTTCCTCTTCCTGATCATAATCAGTGACTATCACGCCCACAATATCAGTTATCGAAGTGACAACACCCTCAACCGTGTCCTTATCCTCAGTGCTGGCCAGGATTATCTTGAGATTAAAGCCAACTTCCTCTTCATCAATTTGATCGGCGGTAGGAGCGGAGCTGATTACCTCTCCGATTCGTGCCGCCTCATTCAGGCATTGAACACAGCGGATAGCAGCCCATTCACTCGCCTTATCTATGGCTATATCAAGGTGATAAATATTGTGCCCCCCTGCCAGGGCTGTCTGAAGACTGTCCCGGGCACTCCCGTCTAGAAACAGGGTACTTTCGATAACTGCCTGTTCCTGACTTTCTTCTGCCCCAATCACCGCCTGAAGCATGGCTATCGCCGGTTTGATATCCAGTTCGCCGTTATCCGTTGATGTTATTTCTTCTTTTAATACCTTAATTGCGTCCAGGCCGTATAAAAGAGCGTCAATAATCTTTGTATTGACGGCAATATCTCCATTTCTTATTTTATCAAGCAGGCTCTCCATAGAATGGGTGAGCTCGGCCATGGAAAGGTGACCTACCATAGCCGAAGAGCCTTTTAAAGTATGAGCCGCCCGGAATATCTCCTGAATCAGGTCAGAGTTTCCCCCTTCCTTTTCCAGCTTGACGATATCTTCATCAAGCAGTTCTATCTGCTCTTCAGTTTCTTCAAGAAAGACTTTTAGTTCTTCCGGTGTGATATCAGGATCCAGGTTCATGGCTTGTCCCTTTCCTATCGCTCAAGCAATCCGCTCTTTGTTAACAAGACCCTTTGATTGGGCAGGGCTTCATCCTGTCCCGGCATTCTTTTTCACCTTCATCCGATTTATCAAACCGGAAAGAATGAAGCCCCGCTACCCATACGGGTTTAATCTTTAAACCCAAGCCGTGTATCCGGGTTCCCCCGAATTTAGGCTGTAACCGTTGACTGCAGGTTAGACATCATCTCTCCATCCATCATGGCCAGCACTTTACTCATGTCAAGGAGAATAATCAGCCGGTCCTCCAGCTTGGCTATACCCCGCAGATAATCAGAGTCCACACTGCTCACCATCGATGAGGGCGGCTCGATAGATGATAGGGGTATCCGCAGTACTTCTGTCACCGCGTCCACTATCACCCCCACATCCTGGTCGTTAATGGTCACCCAGACTATCCGGCTGTCAGCCGTCTGCTCACTCACTTCAAGCTCCAGCCTCTTCCTTAAGTCCACCACCGGTATTACCTGCCCCCGCAGATTGATTAT
>JAZFUC010000241.1:0-5122 GCA_036446995.1 Dehalococcoidales bacterium
TTTGTCAATAGTTATTCCGTAATTAATCTTTATGGTAATGGTGAGAGCTGCAGAGTCATTCTGGAGTCACATTTTACCCGGCGGAGATGGGTAACAGGCGACCAAATAAATAATTCTCAGGCAAAAGAATTAAAATTCAAAAAACTTTACTAATGGCAATCCTGACAGCTATAATCATTTCGGACTATGGAGGCTGGGTTTAATTTGAATAAAGTTGGGATTCTCTACCACCCCATGAAGGAAGAGGCTTATCCCCTGGCTGAGAAACTTGAGAAGTTCCTCGGGGCCAGGGGCATCTCCGTCTGGATATGCTCCGCCTGGGAAGTAGAGGACGCCCGGGCCCGGCTGAACGGGACTGATTTGATACTCAGCATCGGCGGTGACGGCACCATACTCCGGGCGGCCCAGGTAGTGGTCCCGAAACCGGTTCCTATCACCGGTATAAACCTGGGGAATCTGGGCTTTATGACCGAGCTTAGTGTAGATGAAGCCGAGGAAAAACTGGACACCCTGCTGGCCGGCCAGGGCTGGATTGACGAACGGTCCCTGATTGAGGCCGAGCTTTCTCCAACCGCTGACGGCAGTCAGCCGGCGCAGAAATTCTATGCCCTTAACGATGTGGTAATGGCCCACGGCGGGGTGGCCCGGGTAGTCTATATTGAAGCCAGTATCGATAACGAACTGCTGACCAGCTACAAGGCTGACGGTGTTATCGTAGCCACGGCCACCGGCAGCACCGGCTATTCCCTGGCCGCCGGCGGCCCCGTGCTCCATCCCCAGTCCGAGGAGCTGCTCCTGGTGCCTATTACCCCTCACCTCAGTTCATCTTACAGCCTGGTACTGCCTTCCACGGCCGAGGTTAAACTTGACCTGAAAATCGCCCACATAGCCACTCTGAGCGTTGACGGTCATATTAACCTGCCCCTCTCCAGCGGGGCGGTTATCAGGGTTAAACACAGCCAGAATACGGTCCGATTCCTGAGAATTCACCCCGAGACCTCTTTCTACGGCTCACTGGAGCAACGATTGAAAGGAAAACAGTAAATTGAAACCGGTTGAAGAGCCACTGTCCAGCAAGTTAATCTATGACGGGCAAATTACCAGACTAAGAGTGGATACGGTGCGGATGCCCAGCGGCCGGGAGGCCACCCGGGAGGTCATCGAGCACAGTGACTGCGTGGCCATCGTGGCGGTAGATGCCGATGATAATGTGCTGCTGGTCAGGCAATACCGTCACGCGGTAGGCAAGGAGCTGCTGGAAGTGCCGGCCGGCGGAATCGATGCCGGAGAAGGACCGGCTGAGGCGGTGAGCCGCGAAATGCAGGAGGAAACCGGCTACAGACCAGGAAAAATAGAAAGACTGGGCGGTTTTTATTCAGCCCCCGGCTTCTGCACCGAGTACCTCCACCTTTACCTGGCCAGGGACCTTACCTCAAGCCAGCTTTATGCCGAAGATACCGAGATTATCCGACTGGAACGGGTGCCGATTAACGAAATCACAGACCTGATTACTTCCGGCCAGATTGAGGACGCCAAGAGTATCGCCGGGCTGCTTACCTACCTTGAACACAGGAAAAGCACCCGGAGTATAAAATAGTGGAATTACCGCCAATCAAATATTACCGGCGATGATGTAGCTCCTGTGCTCGCGGTAATGTTCCGCCCCATCCATTTGAACCATCTCTTCCAACTGTTCATCCCATTGGTCAGTAGAAATAGACCGAATAGTCCGCAGCCATCGTTCGAAGGTCGACTGGGCCAGGGTTCGAGCTTCGACGAGACCCATACCTCTGTCTTCCTGCTGCCATCGGGAGTTAATCTCCTCCTCTGTTCCTTCAAGAGATGAAAGCTGTTCCCCTTTAAGCAGAATTTCAATACTATCGATGGAATACTGCCACCAGCGAATGATGTGAGCATAGACATCCCGGCTGGTCCATTCAGGAGAAGTCGGGTCGTGGAGGCTTTCCTCGGGATGCGCCTCCAGCACTTTTTTCAATGCCTCCCATTCAGCAATCTCCTCTCGAATCAAAACGTCTACCTCGGTATCATTCATCGGTTCACCTCCATTCAGCGTCCTTGATATAACGGACCGCCCTTAACCCAGGGCATTTGAGAGCTGGCGGCCGCCCAGCAGGTGCATATGGAGATGGGCTACCCCCTGTCCTCCCTGCACTCCGCAATTTATCACCAGGCGGTAGCCGCTGCCGGATATTTTCTCACTTTCAGCCAGCTGGTTGGCCACCACGGTCATATTCCCTATTAAGTAAGAGTCAGACCCGGAAAGCTCTACCAGTGAGGCAATATGCTTCCTGGGGATGATTAAGAAGTGGACCGGAGCCAGGGGATTAATATCCGGAAAGGCAATCAGTTCATCGTCCTGGTAAACGATATTCGATGGCGCTTCCCCGGCCGCAATCTTACAGAAAATGCAGTCTTCCATTTTCCCCTCCTCTGTTTGGCTGCTCCCTGACGCACGTAGTACCAAAATAATTTATTGCCATAACCTCTTAAAAGTACTGGCTACAAAACGGGGCAACATTTTGGCCCCTAATCGTATGAGAGATTTTCTCCGTGTACTGTCTGCTATCTTATATGCTTCAGATACATATTCATTAAACTCTTCATGTGACATACTTGTCAGGAAGTAATTATCAAATGATTTCATTGCCACTTTTCGCCAATCGATATTTCCCTTAACCTCTTCACTCATAGAATCGTACAGGGGGGTACCGGGTAACGGGATAAAGCTGTTGACATCATAAAAATCAGTTTTGATAGTCCTCATTAATTTCAAGGTCGCTTCAGCATCTTCTTTGGTTTCGTATGGTAGACCCAATAAAACCGAGGAGAAAGAAGGGATCCCGCTATCATGAACCATATTGCTCACTTCGATAATTTTTTCAACAGTTATCTTTTTGTCCATAGCGTTCAATACACGATCACTTCCTGATTCTAAACCAAAATACATACCAGAACAGTTAGCCCGTTTCATTAATCTGAGCAGGTCTTCGTCGAGATTATCGTACCTGGCTGTACATCCCCATTTTATATTCAACTGAAGGTTAATAAGTGTGTTACAGAATGTTTGTAAATAGTTCCTGTCGAATGTAAAAGTTCCGTCAACGATAGCCACAAGATTGACTTTATAGGTATCTTCTAAGAGTTTCATCTCTTCAATCACGTTATCTACGCTACGACGACGTACCACACCGCCCCAAAGCTGCCTGTCGGCACAAAAAGAACATGTATATGGACAGCCACGGGTTGTGATTAATTCATGCTCTCGATACGAGTTATAGTCGCAATTCAATACCAGATCCCTGGCAAGAAACGGCAGTTCATCAAGATTTCTTATCAGGTCCACGCCAGCATTACTCCGTACCTGGTCGTCCCGGTCTCTATAGTAGATTCCGGGGACCGTTTCCAATTTTGGATTATCATTCTTGAGTTCATTCATAAGGTGTAGAAGTGTAATTTCACCCTCACCTCTGATAACAAAATCTATATCCGGATTTTGAAGTACCTCTTCAGGATTAAAGGTTGGATGAGCATGGCCGGCTATAACCTTTATATCTCCATTAATCTCTTTAACCAGACGGGCCACTCTTTCAACCACATGCTTTAATGGGGTCATATACGGTATTCCCACAGCCATCGGGCTGGTCTGCTTTACAATGTCAGCTATCCTCTCCCAAATAAAATGATCCTTATCGTCTACAATCATCGCGTAGTTTTGTTGTGCCAATGCATAATCTTTGTAACTGAGATGAGTCCATAGTTTATTAGATGGGACATCCATCAATAGGTCTCCCGTTAAAACAGCAGTGTCAATCCCTTGTTTACGAACATACGCCGCAAGGCTCGTTAGCCCCACATTATACCCACAGTCAGTTGACACACTCTTTAAGCTCATATATGGGGGGTCGATAAGAAGTAGATCCAATGTTCTCTCCGTATTTTTAACAGGATTATACCACTTTACACAGAGCCTGGACGATAGAAGCAGACTACCCCGATAATTTCATCAGGGGCCGGGTAATGCTAAAATAAGGAAATAACGAAGCACGGTACCAGGAGCAGGAATTGGAGAGCAAACCACCCTTGGCTGCCACCCGCTGTGGAAACACCGAATTCAGATGGGGAGAGCGGACCTACATAATGGGTGTCCTGAACCTCAGCCCGGATTCTTTTTCAGGAGACGGCCTGGGCGACGATATGGGAGCTATTCTGGACAGAGCACGGCAAATGGTAACCGATGGGGCCGATATCCTGGATATCGGCGGTGAATCCACCCGTCCCGGCTCAGATGCTTTACCGGCTGAAGAAGAACTGCGCCGGGTTATCCCGGCAATCCAACGGCTGGCCGGTGAGATAGCGGTGCCCATCAGCATCGACACCTACAAATCAGAAGTGGCCGCCCTTGCCCTCAAAGCGGGGGCATCTATAATTAACGATATCTGGGGTCTGAAACACGACCCGGGGCTGGCCCGGGCAGCCGCCGAAGCGGGCGTGCCCATCATCCTGATGAGCAACCAGCGGGACAGCCCGGAACCTTATGATATAATAAAAGAAGTTATTTCCAGCCTTTCGGAGAGCATAAAACTGGCCGTAAAAAGCGGAGTAGGCGCAGAGAATATTATCATCGACCCGGGAATCGGTTTCGGTAAAAGCCCCGGACAAAACATGGAGATTATCCGGCGGCTGGCTGAATTAAAGGCGCTGGGCAAACCCATTCTGTTGGGGACTTCCCGGAAATTCGGCAGCGGCCGTACTCCAGACAAGAGACTGGAGGAGACGGCGGCCACGGTAGCAATCGGCATCGCCAACGGGGCTGATATAGTAAGGGTTCATGATATCAGCCAAATGGCCCGGGTGGTAAAAATGAGTGACGCCGTTACCAGGAGGAAAAATTAGATGAGCGCAGAACCGGTTACGGTTTACCTTTGCCTCGGCTCGAATATGGGCAACCGACAGCGTAACCTGGACCAGGCTATAGACCTGCTGTCAAAGCGCCTCAAGATGGGGCAGATTTCCTCCATTTACGATACCGAGCCGGTGGGCAACGTAGACCAGCCCCGGTTCCTCAACCTGGTCTGCCAGGTGTTTACCCGGCTGGCCCCGG
>JAZFUC010000242.1:0-2976 GCA_036446995.1 Dehalococcoidales bacterium
CGGCCGGGGTAAGAACACCGCAGCATGACCGGTGGCAGTGACAGACGTTTTTCGGCCAGGCCTCGGTACTCTGGGGCATACAGACCAGCCCGGCATCAGTGGCGGCGTCATGAATAGCCAGCGCCTCATCCAGGCTGACTATCCTGGCGGTACCCCTCCTGATATTGTGCTCCGCCACCCGGTCACAGACGATGCATACCTCGGTGAGCATATCCGGGTCCCTGTCCCTGACCAGCCTTTTACAGGGGCAATGCAGCACGGCTATCGTGGCCGCCCGTTTTAATATCTGTTCAACGCTCTCTTCAGGAATGATATCGGCAGCGCCCTCCAGGGATTTCCGGGAAGGGATTATCCTGAAACTTGGCTCAATTTCATCAGCCGCTCCCGTAGTCAGCGGACTGGCCGCCGGGTACATTTCAACCCTTTCAAAGGCCTTCCACAAATCGAAATACTCATCGCCCAGCTGCTCGTCATACTTCGTGTTCGTCTGGGAGTCCCTCATCTGCATTACGTCCCTGGCCCAGCGCCAGCCCTTCCGGGTGGGGAAAGCGTATCCCAGTTCAAACATGTAGCGGATATGCTGCTCAACCGTTTCTTTTTCAAGACCGAGTTTAACGGCTATGGCTTCAACCTGGTGCTGCTGAGCGCTGCTCTCCACCTCTTCCGGAGAAATACCGAGTGTCGAGGCTATCTCTTCGGGTGAAATCGTGAACTCAAGGGCTATCCCGGCCTGCTCCAGGGTAAAGGCTTTCTTAAAAATGCGGGGCAGGTAGAGCGAATCTGCCCAGTTCATTAACGCGGCCAGTTCCTGGTATTCGGCGGCTACTTCCTGGGTGTTAATCCGGTATTTATTCCCTCTCATCGGCATCCTTTAAGAAGCCTCATCCAGCAGGCGGTCGACAAGCTGAGATATCTCTTCCCTGGCCCTGGACTCTCCGGGGGCTACACCCTCGAGGCCGGCTTCACTGACTTCCCGGCTCAGGTGGACCGTGCCCACCTGGCTGATATTCCTTTGGGCCAGCCCCTCGATTACCTTTTTTCTGACCTCTTCGGAGGGAATTTTATTGAGAATGGCCTTTACCGTGCCGACACCGATACCGTCCGCCATATAACATATTTTCTCAGCCAGGGATATCGATTCAAAGGATGGTTCCACCACGGCCAGCACCGTGTCCACGTTTCTCTCCACGCCCCGGCCGAAACTTTCTATCCCGGCCTCGGTATCGATAATGACCACTTCATTATCGCCGAGCAGGAGCTTGCCGACAAAGTCCCGGGTTATATCGGCCATTGAGCAGGCGCAGCCCTGAAAAGGGTCATCAATCTTGCCTACCATAATAAACTTCAGGCCTTCGTTCTCCAGAACATACTCCGAGGGAATATCATAAGGGGAGATTTCATCGGCCGTTATCCATTCGGTGTCAGGCTCCGGTTCTCCTGGGGCGAACCTGCTTAAGAGCTTCAGGAGCGGTTTCGGCTGCCGGTCAAATCCGAACATCCGGTACAGTCCCGGATTTGACTCGTCCGTATCTATAACCAGCACACCGTAGCCTTTTTCTTTCAGGTCGTCGGCCATCAGAGTGACAACCGTGCTTTTGCCGGCGCCGCCCTTGCCGCAGACAACTATCTTTTTAAATTTACTTTTCCTCTCCGGTAATGACCTCAAATAGGCTCGCATCTTTTCGGAGGCGGCCACCATCTCCTCGCTGGTGGTGGCGATGCAGAGGCCGCAGAGGATACAGTCCTGGCCGTCGTAAAAAGCCACCCCGATAGGACAATGAAAGGCTCCCATTTCAGCTCCCCCAACTCCAACCGGGATAAACGGCCGCTTGTACTTTATCAGGCGGTGGCATCGGCCACTATTCTGGGGACGAGAAGCGCCCTGGCGGCGATTCGCAGGGCATTGTCCTCATTGTTTTCCAGCTTGCTTTTAATATTAAGCAGCACCTTTCCGGCCACGGTTTCGTTCCAGAACCAGCCTGTTAAAACCTGGCTGGAGGCATACTCCTGGCCGGGTTGGGCCGTGATTCCCTCAAGATAATAAGCTTTCAGGTCATCGGCCGCCAGTTTAAGCGAAAAGCCGATGGGTATATCGTCACGGGGATTTTCCGGCGTCTCATCGCCCAGGAAAGAGAATATAAAATCTCCGGTGGCATCTATCTCGGTACCAGCCGTCATCACAGTGGTGCGGCCCCGTTTTTCAACGGCCATATCGTACCAGGGATGAAGGGCCGATATCTCGTTTTTAAGTGCCTGGCCCAATTTTTCTAATTCTGAAATGTCACTCTGGTCCTGGACGAAATTCACCGGGCAGGCCAAGGCCGTGATTTCTCCCTGGGAAGCAGGCGCCTCTTCCGGGTAGTCTTCTATAATTGGGCCTGACGGCGCTTCCAGCAGCTTCAATGCAGCTTCTAACACTTTTCGCTGAAAAGCCGGGTCACCGGGTACCCCCAGCGGTCTGCCCAGTTCGAAAGGCACCCACAGCGCCCGGGGAGGTTTAATACCCTCCGTGTGCAACCTGATAAGGCTTATCTGAGTTGTCGGCAGCCCTTCCTCCTCAAAGTAATGGCCTAGCGCGCCAACGGCGCGGGTGCACATCGGTCAGACAGGTATCAGCAGCACGGCATCCACCTTGTCTTTCTTTAACAGTCCGGCGACGGTTCGGGCCTGGGGTTCCATAGACGCCGGGTCGTGGGCGCCCATAAAAGAGTAATGAAAATCAGCCGGGCTGCCTATTGCGCCGTCTTCAGCCATTTCACGGAGCCGGTCTATGGGGAAAATAACATTCAGGTCCTGCTGGAAACCACTGCGGTCAAAGTTGGTGGAAACATGACTCATTACAAGCTCGTCGGCCTTGATGTCTCCCGGAATCACCCGGTAGAAATCTTCCACCCGGAACTGGAAAGGTCGGTCGTTTCTTCGGTGAAGTCCGGCGGTGGAGACAAGGGCTACTCTTCTCCCGTTCAGTGCCGGGCC
>JAZFUC010000243.1:0-5634 GCA_036446995.1 Dehalococcoidales bacterium
AGCTGACCGAACTTATTTTCAGGGACCGCCGTAGCGAGTCATGGGTCGGCAGAAAAAGTTTTATCATCCTGCTGGTCCTTTTTATTGCTGATATAATATTCGGCTATTTTGCCCTGACCCAGTACCGGCCGCCGGCCGTCCCGTACTGGCTGATGGTAATCTTCGTGGCCGGTCTGATTCTGCTGGCCCGGCGGCTGCCCGGGCAGCCGTTTGCCCCCAAATCTATCACCCTGAAAAAGCCCTCCCGCTTCTGGCTGGTTGGTTTCGTATTAACCATTATCTTCTTTTTTACCTACTGGGTACTGCCCAGCAGGGGACTCCCCGCCCCCATCACACTGATAATCGGGGTCCTGGTGGCAATCGGTACCGCCTGGCTGATTTTAAGGCTGTCGGGCAATGGGACCGCCTGGGCCGACACCCACCGCCTGGCCCTGATGGCCGGTCCCCTGAGCCTGTTTATTCTGGCGGCCCCGATTCAGGAGTTCGTGGCGGAGAGGACGGATAATCCCACCGGGATGACCCTGGTGGGAGTGGCGGCAATTATCTTCATTCTGTGGTTGTTCAGGCGGGTGAGAAAACTCCCGGCCTGATGCCGTATACTTTCCTCTTTTTAAGGCCCGGCTGTGATATAATAGGCGTAAATAGCCCTCATTCTGAGAGTAGCCGATGTCAGAATTAAGACCTGACCCCGGCGTATCCGGATAATGCTTCGGTATCTATATAAAAACCCCCCTGCCGAATCCGCTAACCGCCCATTAAGGAAAATACGAAATGCCCAGAAAAACGAAGATAGTCTGCACCATCGGTCCGGCCAGCAATTCAAAGAGGGTAATAGAGAGATTAATAAAAGCCGGAATGAATACCGCCCGGCTTAATCTTTCCCACGGCAGCTACGAAGAGCACGCGGAAACTATCGGCACCATCCGCCAGGTGGCCGGGGAGCTTGGTACCGAGGTCGCCATTCTACTCGACATGCCCGGCCCAAAACTGAGGACAGGCCAGATGGAAGAGAACGGCGCACGCCTGGAGGAAGGCGATACTTTTACCTTCACCAGCCGAAAAATCACCGGCACCAGACAGCGGGTATCTGTAGACTCTCCGGCTTTTTTCAGAAAGATTTCGCTTGGCAACAGCATATTCCTGAATGACGGTGCTCTCCAGCTGGAGGTGGCGGCCGTTAAAAAAACTTCAGTTGAATGCAAGATAATCGTCGGCGGCTTGCTGACGGGAAACAGGGGCATAAACATACCCGGGGTCACCCTGACGGAATCGCCGGTCAACCTTAAAGGCAGGGAGCACATGGCCTTTGGCATCAAGCACGGTGTGGATTTCATCGCCGTTTCCCTGGTCCGTTCAGCCGAGGACATCCGGGAGGTAAAACGGCTCCTGGAGGAAGGGGGAGGCAGTATCCCGGTAATCGCCAAGATAGAGAAACAGGAAGCCGTCAGCGGTCTGGACGGAATAATCTCAGAAAGCGAAGGATTGATGATAGCCCGCGGCGACCTGGGAGTGGAAATCCGGCTGGAAAAAGTGCCCCTGGTGCAGAAAGAAATTATACGCAAATGCAATCTGGTGGGTAAGCCGGTTATCGTGGCCACCCAGATGCTGGAGTCAATGGTGGGCGCCACCAGGCCGACCCGCGCCGAGGTCAGCGACGTAGCCAACGCCATCTTTGACGGGACTGATGCCGTGATGCTTTCCGGTGAGACCGCCATCGGTAAATATCCGGTCCAGACGGTCAGGGTGATGTCCAGGATTGTCACCGAAAGCGAGAAAGTGATTCCCTATGACCGAATGCTCCTGGAGAAAAGCGAGCAGGTGATGGCCCTGACGGATGACGCCATCAGTTATTCCGCCTGCCATATATCCCTGCGCTTGAAAGCTTGCTGCATTGTCGCCTACACTACTTCAGGCAGCACCGCCCTGCGGGTATCCAAGTACCGGCCCAGGGCGCCTATCATAGCCATAACCCCTTACATTAATATAGCCCGGAGACTAACTCTCAGTTGGGGAATTGAGCCCCACCTGGTAACCGAACCGATAAACGCGGATATGGTGTTCGAGGAGGCAGCCAGGATAGCCTTCAATACTTCTCTGGCTAAAGAGGGGGAACTGGTAGTTATCACGGCCGGTATTCCCACCGGAGTTCCCGGCAATACAAATGTGATTAAGGTCCACCGGGTAGAGACAGCGGCTGATTAACCCATATCAGGACGGGAGGTGATTATGCACAGTAGACTTGTTGGGATAGATGATTATGAACAATTCGTCGGAGCTGAAACTATTGCCCGTATCAGGAAAAAGGCGGAATCGCTCCAGGATACCCATATTACCAATATTAACTCCACTTATTACGGCGGAGGAGTGGCCGTGCTGCTTTCCTCTCTTACCATCCTGATGAACGGCCTGGGGATACAGACGGGTTGGAGAGCCGTCCATGGCCCTCCCGATTTCTTCAGTATCACCAAGAAAATGCACAATGCATTGCAGGGCGGGACAATCAATCTATCGGAACTGAAGATGGAGATATATGAGGATGTTGTTTATGAAAACTCAGTCCGCAACCACCTGGACCATGATATCATCATCATCCACGATCCCCAGCCTCTGCCCCTGATAAAACACTACCGCAAGAAATCACCCTGGATATGGCGCTGTCATGTGGACCTGTCCAATCCGGAGCCGGAACTGTGGAAATACCTGACCCAGTTTATAGAAGATTATGACGCCGTTATCCTGAGCCGGGAGGAGTACCGGCAGGAGCTCGATACCCCGCAGGTCTTCTTCAATCCGGCTATCGACCCCTTCTCTATCACCAATAAACCAATGAGCGAGGCCCAAATCGACGAACGGCTGAAGCATTACAATATTCCCACCGACCTCCCCATAGTAACCCAGATTTCCCGCTTCGACACCTGGAAAGACCCGGAGGGGGTTATTCAGGCCTTCAAGCTGGCCAGGAAAGAGGTTGACTGTACCCTGGTGCTGCTCGGTAATGTTGCCAGTGATGACCCGGAGGGAGACACCGTGTTCAGTTCCCTGCTGGACTCCAGAGAGGACCGCATCATTATCCTGAGCAGGCAGGACGGGTCGCTGGTGAACGCGCTCCAGAGTCGTTCCGCGGTGGTGCTGCAGAAATCTCTCCGCGAGGGTTTCGGTTTAACCGTCTCCGAAGCGATGTGGAAAGGGACACCGGTAATCGGGGGGAATGTGGGGGGCATCCGTGACCAGATAGAAGACGGGGTTAACGGTTTCCTGGTCTCCTCAGTGGAAGAAGCGGCCGAGAGGATTATCCGACTGGTTACCGATGAGGCACTGAGGAGCCTGATGGGGGAACGGGCCCGGGAAACGGTAAGGCAGAAGTTTCTGCTGACACGCTATCTGGAACAGTACCTTGACCTCTTTAATTCATTTGAACCGGTTTTCAGGCTGAAAACGGGCTAACTATATACAGTTCATGCTGGAAAGAAAAAAGGGAAACAAAGCTGAACAAGAAAGATGATATATAGCCTGATTAATAAAATGCTGAAATGGAGGCGTCAATGGAGTACGGCTATAAAAAACAGGTGAATAGGGATTACAAATCGGCGGTACGCAAGACCAGGGAGGAACTGTCAAAAGAAGGGTTCGGCATACTGACCGAAATTGATGTAAAGGCAATCCTGAAGAATAAGCTGGATGTTGACTTTGAAAATTACATTATCCTGGGATCCTGCAATCCTCCCTTTGCCTACCGGGCTCTGCAAGCGGAACAGGATATCGGACTCCTGCTGCCCTGTAATGTTATCGTCTATGATAAAGGTGGGAAGACCTTTGTCTCCGCCATTCTTCCATCCGCCTCGATGAGCATGATTGAGAACGAGGAATTGGGAAAGATCGCCGCGGAAGTGGAGGAAAAGCTGAAAAAAGTAATCGACAGGCTATAACCCGGCGATAACGCCCGGAAGCGAGACAAACTCCGGGGAGGTAAACAGGGATGCGACTAGCCGAAAAAATGTCCAGACTGGGTTCGGAAACTGCCTTCAGCGTACTGGTTAAAGCCCAGGCCCTGGAGGCCAAAGGCATGGATGTGGTCCATATGGAGATTGGCGAGCCTGATTTCCCCACTCCGAAAAACATCCGCGGAGCAGGCATCAGGGCGCTGGAGGCGGGTTATACCACTTACTGCAATTCCCAGGGGTTGCTGGCTCTGAGGACCGAGGTCAGCCGGGAATTTGAAAAAACCCGGGGTATTTCCCCGGACCCTGAAAGAATCGTGATAACCCCCGGCGCCAAGCCGCTGATGTTCTACTCAATCATTTCCCTGCTGGAAGAAGGCGACGAGGCCATTTACCCTAACCCCCTTTTCCCCATCTTTGAATCGATGATTAATTTTAGCGGCGCCAGGGCCGTACCCGTGCCGCTCCGGGAAGACCTGGGATTCCGGTTCAACGTGGACGAACTAAAAGACAGGGTGACCAAGCGTACCAAACTGATTATTATAAACTCGCCTGAAAATCCGACCGGCAGTATCCTGGAGCCGGATGACCTGCAGGCAATCGCCGATATCGCCCTGGAGAACGATATCACCATCCTCTCCGACGAAATATACGACCATCTTGTTTATGAAGGCAGACACAACAGTATTGCCAGTCTGCCCGGTATGCTGGACCGGACCATATTGCTGTCCGGCTTTTCCAAGACCTACTCCATGACCGGCTGGCGTCTGGGATACGCGGCCATGCCGGCGGAACTTGTCGACCCCGTGGTGCGTCTGATTGTCAACAGTGTTTCCTGCACCGCCCCCTTCGTGCAGTATGCCGGCATCGAGGCATTGACCGGCGGCCAGGAGAGCCTGGACGAGATGATGGCCGAATTCAGAAAAAGGCGCGATGTTATAGTAACGGGGCTTAATGACATAACGGGTATCAGCTGTGTTCAGCCCAAAGGCGCCTTCTACGCTTTCCCTAATATCAGCGGTCTCGGAATGAAGTCAAGTGAATTGAGTGACTATCTGCTGAATGAGGCCGGCGTGGCCACATTGGCCGGCACCGATTTTGGCGAATATGGTGAAGGCTATATCAGGCTGTCTTATGCTACTTCTCTGGATAATATTAACCGGGCGCTGGAGAGGATTAATGACGCGGCGGTAAAACTCCGGGGATAGGTCTCCGCCAGGGATTATTCCATCTCAGGGCTATGTGGCGGACGGGCCAGCAGGGCGGCTACGGCGCAGGCTAAGGGCAGGGCCAGGAAGATGAGAATAGCCAGGGAATAGCTCTCCGTCTGGTCAAATATCAGGCCGAAAGGCAGCGGCCCCAGAGCGGAGAAAATTACCATTCCGGCCGTGGCCACACCACGAATGCTGCCCAGGTGCATCCGGCCGAAGTAATTGGGCCAGATGACGGAACCGACAGTCATAACAAAACCGGCCCCGAACCCGGAAATAGCCCCGTAGAGGAACGCATGCCAGGGCGCCGAGATTATGAAGGTAAGCAGCATGGCTAATATCAGAACCACCTGACCAGCGGCCATCAAATAGCGGTTGGGGTATTTATCAGCCATAAAACCGGCCAAAAAAGTGCCCGCTATCTGGGCCGGAGCCATGAAACTGAAAACGGAGGCGGCTGTACCGGCCGGGATTCCCCGGCTGCC
>JAZFUC010000244.1:0-3144 GCA_036446995.1 Dehalococcoidales bacterium
GGAATTCACCGCTATCTGTACCCGGGTCCGGTTCCACAGGTAGGCATACCTGGACTTCGGAGACATAACCAGCCACTTCATCCGGAACACCAGCGATTCTATATTTCTCATCATTTTTCAATTCCCCTCATTTCATTATCCGTCTACTCTATATAACGGAATTCCGGGCAAAAGGTTAGGGGGATTTTAGTGTCATTCTGGAGGGAGTCCCGACAAGTCGGGGCTCCAGGGTGACAGCGATGCGTTTCTTTTACGGCAAAGCCGTATTACAGATTTACTCTTCCGCGTCTGGGGCGGGTTTCCTCAGCAATCCCCGGAGGATTCTCCAGAGACCGTTGGCCTTCTCCGCTTGTTTGACGCCTGTCTTTTTCTCGCCGTAGCGGTGGTCAATATAAATGCCGGTCAGTTCACCCAATTCTTCACCGGTGTGGGGGACGGTTTCTCCCAGGCGGCGGGCATATTCACCGGGCGTCTCGTAACTGCGCCGGGCCACTCCGTAGTCAGCCGCTTCCCCGAGCAGACGGCGGTATATCTCCCGTATTTCCAGTTCTCCTTCATTGTCGTCCCCTAGATACCAGTCAGGTGCCAGTCCGGCCATCGCCGGCCGTCTCCGGCGGCGTTTCAAACGCTGCCGGAGCAGTCTGAACAGCAGGCGTATATCAGCCTTCAGTCCCTGCCAGCTCCCCAGTGATTCCTGGGTTTCATCTACCTCCGCGTCAGCCCGCACCGCCCGGTAGCGGGAGAGGGCCCTTATCAGCATAATCACCACCACTATGGCGGCAATGATAAAGAAGCCCCATTTCAAGAATACGATTATTTCCGGGGGAAAATACCGGTCGGGCACGTCCTGCAGTTCGCTCGGCCCAAAAAAGGCCGGCGCCTCGATTGGCTGAGGATTTCCTCCTTGAAACAGGTTTACCAGCCACTCGACCACGAAGCCTACTCCCTGGGCCAGCCATTCAAAAGGATACATCAGGAAAAACAAGGCCCGGGCAATCAACATGTAGATAAAACTTATGAACCGGGCCAGCAAGGCGACTAAATCGGAAGAGAAAATACTGGCGATACCCAGACCCAGCAGGATAATTCCGGCTACCACTCCCAGCTGGATGGGCACCCAGCGGCGGATGGACAATGGCGCTTTGTCTCCGGCCGCCCCCTGTCTCTGGATATCCTGGAGATTACCCAGGGCCAGTGACAACAGACCAAAAAAGAAGAAACCGGCCACCTGGACTCCCACCGTGGAAGCCAGACTCTCGAAAGAGCCGGTTCCCAGGCTGAACTCCCAAACTATAATCAGCAGCACCAGGGCCGCCATACCGATAATAAAATGGCGGGCGACATCACCAAAATACAGGCGGGAACGTCCAAAATTTATTCCCCTCCAGCTAAGATAAAGGCCGGCCACCACCGCGGTTATAAAAGGCCCGGAAAGTGAGAAAGGGAGGCCGAATTCAATACTGACCACGGCTAATATAAGCAGCATGACTATTCCCAATTGAATCCAGAGGAACCGCCGTTTCCGGTCCGGGAAATACCTGGCGATGAAGAAGGCGGCCCCGGTAATAAATATAACCGAGGCCAGGGTCAGCGGGGTGCGGAACCAGTCAAGGTCAGGGTATTTGCCGGTCCAGACCAGCCAGGGGTAAACCCAGAGCGCCTCCATCAGGATTACCGACATGGGGTAAACGATAACAGATATCCAGTTTAAATTTGTCAGTCTTTTTGAAACGGCTGCCACTATAATCACTCCCGTCCTGGTTTATCCGTTCTCACAGGGAAATCGACTCCAGGTCACGCCACATCACATCACCCGGAACGTGGTATTCGGTCAACCCGTAATCAGTTATCGAGGGCTTCTCCCCTCCCACCCGTATAAGCACCACCCGGCGTCCCGCCCTTTTCATACTGAGCAGGGTTGAGATAAGGTCATCCGTGGGAGCGGCGCTTATCACCACGATAGCGCTCCCCCAGGGCAGGTTCCTGCTGTCATTGATGATAAGCCTGCCTATCGGTATCGTTTCATAAGCCTTCACCTGGGACAGGGCTTCCAGCATATGGAGCAGCTGGTCCTTGTGCTGGCTGGGCAATATTCTGATAGGCCCGTCCGGAAAACGGACCCGGTTATTAACAAATAAACCCACCCGGTATCCTTCGTCCATCGAGTGCCGGGCAATCGAAGCCGTGGCCACGATTCCCAGTTCAAGAAGCTCGGGCACGGTGCCCAGGTAGGAGGCCTTTAAAGTGCGGACATCCAGGAACAGCCCCATATCCACAGTCGTAGTCGTTTCGTAGACCTTGGTCTGCAGTTCCCTCATCCGAGCGGAAGCCTTCCAGTGAATCTGCTTCAGGCTATCGCCGGGCCGGTATTCTCTAACCCCTTGAGTAAGAGTGGGATCAGGGAAAATATGCCTCCTGGTCCGGATGTCCCCCATCGGCTGTTTTGAGGGAATACCCAGTTGTTCCAGGGGCAGCATCCTGGGGTAGACCATCAGGTAGTCTACCTTCTTTGTCTCCATCTCCCGGTTAAAGACCCCGAAAACGTCGCCGGAGCGGATACGGGCCGGCCCGAAGGCAAAACAGCCCCTCGTCAGGCAGCGCACCCGGTAGCGCCTCCTTACCCTGTGGTACCAGTTAAGGGAAAACAGGTTGACCAGGTTCAAACGGCTGTCATCGTGGGTGGTAGTGGTGCTGCCCTTGAGCAATTCCACATCAGCCGGTATCTGGTCCTCGATACGAATCCAGGGCAGGGGCAGAGCTTTCCGGTTGGCTATCTCAATTTCCAGTTGCAGCTCATCACCGAAGAAGACACGGTCGGTGCTCAAGTGGCGTTTATATTCCACCCGGGTCAGGCAGTAACGCTCCCAGAGCCGGGACACGGCCCCGGTAAGAAAAAACAGCAGGGATATCAGGAGAAGCGGCACCTGCCTGGCAATCAGGCTGATTATCAGCAGCAGCCCGGTGGTGAAAAGCCAGTGATTGCCCAGCAGCAGGCTGGAAGCGACGTGTGAAACCCGGCGTGATGAGGGGATTTCTTCTTCATAAGGCTGGAGCTCAATACCATAATCAATCATTTACTCAGCCCTCCCCCGTTCCAGCCTCCTCTTCGACCGGAACCGATACGGAATCCACAATCGCCTGCAG
>JAZFUC010000245.1:0-5880 GCA_036446995.1 Dehalococcoidales bacterium
GAGATTGATGGTAAGGAATATTACCTGAAAGCCAGCCAGACCAGCGGTAATGAACTTGGTAAAACCCTTCTTGAGTCATTGTCCAGGGAGGAAGACTCTCACCGCCTCAGGTTTGAAGCAATATTTACGGCCATCAGCGCCAAGAAGGACTGGCCGGCTGCCGACCTGCAGCCTGACGGCGGTAAAGGCCTGAGAACCATCTTCGCCAGAGCAACCGAGAAGCTGGGCTCCAATGTAGAGGCTGTAACCACCGAACTTGACACCGTTCAGACGGCCATGGATATGGAAAACAAGACCTATGATTTCTACAAAGCCCGGGGAGGAACGGCCACTCACAAAGCTGAAAAGGAGTTTTATGAAACCCTGGCGGGCGTTGAGCAGGAGCACCATTTAATCTTGCTGGACTACTACGAGTACCTGAAAGACCCGGCAGGCTGGTTTGTCAAAAGTGAGCATCCGTCCCTGGACGGAGGTTAAAACCCCCGGGGCGACGCCGCCAGTCAAAGGAGATTGGATATGAATCTGGAGGCTTTACACAGTTTAAGCTACGGCCTGTATGTGGTCTGCTCCAAAAAGGGTGGTAAATACAACGGTCAAATTGCCAACACCCTTTTCCAGATAACTTCCGAACCGCTGACGATTGTCGTCAGTATTAACAGGAGCAATCTGACACACGAATTTATTAAAGATAGCCGCGTTTTTACGGCTACAACTCTTTGCCAGGATACTCCTCTCTCTTTCATCGGTAATTTTGGCTTCAAATCCGGTCGGGATGTGGACAAATTTGAAGGCGTTAATTACCGGCTGGGCACCACAGAGGCGCCGGTGGTGACTGATTACGGCGTCGCCTGTCTGGAGGTCAGGGTTACCCAGGAAGTGGATGTGGGGACCCATACCCTTTTTATCGGTGAAGTTGTTGACGCTGATGTGCTCAGCAATGAGATTTGTATGACTTACGCCCATTATCATCAGGTTAAGAGGGGTACCACCCCCAGGGCGGCCCCTACTTATATTGAGACAAAAGGAGGTACCAATTAAAAGATGGCTAAATACAAATGTATAGTGTGCGGCTATGTTTATGACCCTGAATTAGGAGACAGTGAAAGTGAAATTCCACCGGGTACCGCTTTTGAAGACCTTCCTGACAGCTGGGCCTGCCCCATCTGTGGCGCCGCGAAGGACGACTTTGAAAAGATGGATGACTAGGACTTTAAGCCGTTAGTTGCCTGCGCTAACAAGAGGATAAAGATATGAACCCGAGAGAAATAAGGCCCGGAATTAATAGTGTCGGAGCTCAGGACTGGGACCGGCGTTTATTTGACGCCCTGATCCCTATCCCTTACGGCACCAGTTATAATTCCTATCTGATTACCGGGAGTGAAAAGACCGCTCTGATTGATACCGTAGACCCCCCGATGCGTGACGGTCTGCTGGGTAATCTGGACCGGATGGGGACTGACAGTATCGATTACATCATTGCCAACCATGCCGAGCAGGACCACTCCGGCGCGATACCCGATGTGCTGGGAAAATACCCCCGGGCCAAGGTAGTCTGCACCCCCCGCTGCAAGGGTATGCTTATCGATCTGCTGCGCATCTCCGAGGACAAATTCATCACGGTTAGCGATGGCGAGACCATTTCCCTGGGTAACCGGACACTGGAGTTCATCTACGCCCCCTGGGTCCACTGGCCGGAAACAATGCTCACCTATTTAAGGGAAGATAAGATACTCTTCCCTGCTGATTTCTTCGGGGCCCACATGGCTACTCATGACATATATGCTACCGATGAGGAAAAGGTAACCCGGGTAGCCAAGACATATTACGCCGAGATTATGATGCCTTACCGCACTCAGATTGAAAAAAACCTGGAGAAAATAAAGGGCTATCCCATAGATATCATCGCTCCCAGTCACGGGCCGGCCTATGACAAACCGGAGTCCATCCTGAAAGCCTACCACAGTTGGGTCTTCGATGAGCCTGGAAATATCGTAGTCATTCCCTATATTTCAATGCACGGCAGCACAGCCAGGATGGTTGAATACCTGGCCGATGCTTTGCTGGAAAAAGGTGTCCGGGTAAAGCAGTTTAACCTGGCTATCCCTGAACTGGGAGAACTGGCCTTGGCCCTGGTAGATGCAGCTACGATTGTTATCGGCACGCCAACTGTTCTGGCCGGACCCCATCCAAATGCCGTTTATGCCGCCTATCTGGCCAACGCCCTGAGACCAAAACTTAAATTCGCCTCTATAATCGGCTCCTTCGGTTGGGGAGGCCGGACCGTGGATATACTAGCCGGGATAATTTCCAATCTGAAAGTAGAATTACTGGACCCGGTATTATGTAAAGGCGTTCCCAAGGAGGCCGACTTAATAGCTCTGGATAATCTGGCCGCCGCCATAGCCGGGAAACATAAAGAGTACAAACTGGCCTGATATTACGCTCATAGGGGACTGGCTTTAGAACTGAAAGAAGATAAAACCAGGCAGAATCTCTTCCTTGCCTGATGCGGCGAGTTGATTGGAAAAAGAAGCGAGGCTGGATAATTCTCGTAAGAGACCTCCAGCCTCGTATTAATTAAAGAGTTCAGCTAGCAGCCGATTTTAGCTCTTGCCTATTCTGAACATCTTGGTGTTGCAAACGGGGCAGACGCCCTGGGTTGCCGGTTTGCCATTCTTCATCGTTATCGCTTTTGCGTCTTTGATTTCCCTTTTGGCACGGCATTTTACGCAATACCCTTCCATAATATTACCTCCTTTCCTGAGTTTATGAGTGGATAATAGAATATTTAAGAGGGATTGTCAATAACCTGAAGTATTATTTTTCAGAATAAATGATACTTTTGTATTGATTTTGGAGCGGGAGACGGGGCTCGAACCCGCGACAACCTGCTTGGAAGGCAGGAACTCTACCAACTGAGTTACTCCCGCATAGCCTCCCACAGCTAGATTCTACGCTAAACCTGGTGGAAAAACAAGCTGGCGGCAGGCTCAGCGCGGCCTCTCTTAACCAGCCTCGGCTTTTTCTTTCTTCCCCCCGCCCTTTACACTTTTTCAAGGACATATCCCTGCCTGACGTGCCTGCCGGTATGGGGACGCTAGCTGCTTATATGGGAAAGATAATGGGCAATATGAGCAGATATCAGCTGAACAATAAAAATAGAGCAAAATACGGTGATAAATAGGTACTACTTACGTGTATAGTCCGTGTGCTGTGTAGTCCGCCCCGTAACTGGCGAAAAGACAGCCGGAAGGGTTATAATCCCACTAGAGTGAGGGCGGGTTTCAATGAAGTGTAAACTGTACGCACCGGTCCCGGTATATTCAGGCGGTAAATATCTAAGGGTGACCGCAATCATGGGCGGACTGCTGATTGCCCTGATTTCCGCCGGATGTTCCTCTCAGCCGATCGACAGTAATCCTGTACGCGACTTATCCTTCGAAACAATCGATAAAGGCTCTTCCAGCGGCATCGAGACCGGGGAGCGCCTGGTCATAGAATCGGCGGCTGACTGGGAAGACCTCTGGGGGGAACACACGGCCCTGCGTACCCCTGCACCGGCTCTGCCGGGGATAGATTTTTCCCGGCAGATGGTGATAGCCGTTTTCTCCGGATTGAAATCTACCGGAGGCTATTCGGTTGAAATCACCGAAATCCGGGCCACTAATCGTGAACTTAATATCGTCTATCAAGTGACAGAGCCCGGGCCGGATGATATGGTTACGGAAGCGGAAACACAACCTTTCCACATCATAAAAATAGGGAGAGTGGACGGTCTTTCGGCAGTATTTACGCTTGAGGAGCAGCCCTGAAGGGTTAGATGAGAAAAAATATCCTCAGTATTCTTACCCCGGTGGTTATTTCTCTGATAATAAGCGGTTGCGGCTCGGCCATCACAGATGTCAGGCTGTATGAAGAGTTTTCCCTGGCTCCCGGTCAGACGGTGACGATTGGAACTGAAGACCTGGAAATCAGGTTCCTGGAGGTAGCCGAAGACAGCCGCTGTCCTCTTGACGTTACCTGTATCTGGGAAGGCAGGGCTACGGCCATAGTGGAGATAGCTATAGGCGGCGGGCCTCAACGGCTTGAACTGTCCGAACCGGGACTGACGGATGCCCCGGCTAATATAGTATTTCAAAACTACCGTTTCATCTATGAGGTAGAACCCTATCCCCGGGTGGACAGGCAGATAGCGCCCGGGGAATACCGGCTGGTGATGCTTGTCACTATGTCCGGGGACAACTGAGCACCGTAAGCGGTCTACAGGTTTCTAGTTTTCTTTATCGTTTTTATTCACCTCACCCCCTTAGTCCCCCGTTCGGCTGAGCTCAGTTCTGGCTAGTTCACTGGAGCCACGACGAATCCTCTCCTTAGTAAAGAGAGGGGTTCAGCCTGAATGGTTCACCCTGAAGGGGAAAACTCTAGAGAGGGGGCTTTGCCCCCTCTCTAACTTACGCTCCCTCCCGATGAAATCGGGAGGGATACAGGGGGATAGGGTTAAACCTGGTTCATATAAAAATCCATATTTCAGGCTGTTAACCGCCTCATTAAGAAACTCCGAACAGTTCCCCATGAATCACCATTTTTCACCAGCGCCGGCTTGATGGTACAATAAAAAAAGTACTTCTAAATAAAAGAAAGGAAAACCAATGAATTACGCAAACCCGCCCCAGATGATAATAGATAAAGATAAGAAATACACGGCTACCATTGAAACGGAAAAGGGTGACCTGGTGGTGGAGTTATTCGCCGCGGATGTCCCGGTAACGGTGAATAATTTTATCTTTCTGGCCCGAGAGGGCTTCTATGACGGAGTCACCTTCCACCGGATCATCGCTGATTTTATGGTACAGGGGGGAGACCCCACCGGGACCGGGACGGGCGGCCCCGGCTACAAATTTGGCGATGAATTTACCAAACACTCCCACGGCAGCGGGACGCTCTCGATGGCCAATTCCGGACCCGGTACGAACGGCTCCCAGTTTTTCATCACTTATACTCCCCAGCCCCACCTGGATAATCATCATTCCGTCTTTGGACAGCTGACCGAGGGGAAGGAAGTCCTCCTGGCCATCCGCCAGGGTGATGTGATGAAAAAAGTAACTATCGAGGAGAAATAACCTTTTATGAACATCATCGGTTTCAGCAGCGGGGGAGCGGGGCATCTGACCAATACGGACCGGATGGTGCAGGCGGTGCTGGAAAAGAGCGGCCACCAGACCGAGTTTGTTAAGCTGACCGAGCTTAACTATTCTGCCTGCCGGGGTTGCGTCAGTCTCTGCGCCAAGCCCCAGGTCTGTAACCTTGAAGATGACGCCACCCCCTACTACCAGAAGATAAAGGACGCGGACGCGGTGGTTATGGGCGCTCCCGTCTACGGAGGGAGTATCAATGCCACCGCCCTCAGTTTCATGGAGCGGTTTTACGGCTACCGTCATGTGACCCCGGCCCTGAAGGACAAGCCGTTTGTGGCCGTGGTCTGCGGGTTCAGGATGATTGACGCGGGCGTGGAACAGATCCAGAAGAAGATTAAGTCCACCGGGGCCAATCTGCTTGAAACGGTGACATTTATTTCCGGCTCCCCGCCCTGATACACCTGCGGACGGCACCGTGAGTGCAGTATCGGCGGTCTCTACCGGGTAAAAGGGGAAGCCGCCCATTCAATGACAATTACCGAGGACCTTTTCCTCCAGTGGGAAGACTGCGCCGAGTCAGTAGCGGCCGCGGAAGCGGCGGCTGATAAGCTCAAGTGTATCTGATTTCTGGCTAGTGTTATGTAAAATTAAAGCGACTGTTTTTCTGTATAACCTTAATCTCCCCTATCAACTCTCATCCTCTATGGATAAGGGGTGTATCCCCGGGGCACTGGTTTGACCTAGT
>JAZFUC010000246.1:0-2999 GCA_036446995.1 Dehalococcoidales bacterium
AGTCACTCCTACCCTCCTGCCATTTCTTCCTGTCCAGGACTTCGCACTTAGTTTTGGTCATTGGCGATATAAAGATGCAGCTAATGTAAACCAGAGAGGAGCTTGTATATCCATTTGCGAAACCGCTGACGGGAAGGGGGATACAGGGGGATGGGGTCGAACGAAAATCAGACATCATTCAATATTTTCGGCTTTTGGGGCTCATTAAGAAAAACCGAATAGTACACTTTAATATCCCCGGCAGTCAGGGAAGACCAGCTAGTCAAGAGAAGGATACCGGGTTTCGGGCAGGGCTATTACGCACTGTTTCATAAGAAGGGCGGTGTCTTCAGGCAGGGCCGAGGTGATATAGATACCGGAGCCAATCTCAAAGCCGGCAATCATACTTATCCTGGGCACTATCCTGATATGCCAGTGGTAATAAGGGTCTATTTCATCCTCGGTGGTGGTGGTATCAATCATCAGATTGTAGGCGGGATTATCCAGTACATCATGTAGGCAGAGCAGAGTGTCTTTCAGTACCCGGGACAGCTCAGGCAGGTCTGATGCCGGCAGCAGGCCGAAAGAGGCGCGGTGTTTTTTGGGGATAATCCAGGTTTCCCAGGGAGTCCGTGACGCAAAAGGGTGCAGCACGATAAATTCTCCGGTATCGGCAACGATTCTCTCTTTTTTTTCAAGCTCCTCATTCAGTATGTCGCAGTAAAGACAGGTGCCCATATCGGCGTGATAGTCCTGGGCGATATCGAATCTGCTGTGGAAATAAGGGGTAATTATCGGCGTTGCCACCAGCTGAGAGTGAGGGTGGTGCAGGGATGTTCCGGATTCCCGGCCGTGATTCTTGAAAATGGTGATGAATTTGAGCTTTGTGTTTTTTTTCAGGGCGTTGTATCTCTGCTGGTAGGCGATCAACACGTTTTCAACCTGCTGATGGCTCATCAGCCCCAGTGAGGTGTTATGAAAGGGACTTTCAATAATTACTTCGTGAATCCCGAACCCGTCCATTGCCCGGCCGGTACTCCCGTGCTCTCTCCTCTCCGTGCTGCCTTCCGGGGCCAGCGCGGCAAACCGGTTGGGTACTACCCTGACTTGCCAGTTCGGGTCATTGTTTGCCAGGGGTATTCTGAGGGTTTCGTCAGGCGTCTGGCTTTCATTCCCGGGGCAGAAAGGGCAGGACTCATCCCATTCAGGAAGTTCCGCCTCGGCCCGTTTTTTAGCCGTGGTCTGCTGGGGGCGTTTGGCCCTCTCCGGAGCCATAATTACCCATTCTTTGGTGGTGGGGTCCTGTCTTAATTCTGACATATGATTAATAGTTAAGGGAAAACGCCGGTCAGGCGGTTCAGGTGGCCTTTTTCCTTCTGGTCCGTACTGTCTCCCCGCTCTGGATATCAGAACCGGGGAAGTCATCTTCTACAATGTTATTATAAATAATACAATTACGACCTATCTTAACTCCATCGGGAACCCTGGCCCTCTTGCCGATTATGGTAACGCCGGTATTGGCTACTTTGGGCTCTTTACGGTTAACCAGGAAATTATCTCCGAAGCCGATATGGCAACCGGCTCCCAGTATTACTTCTTTGTCCAGTACGGAATAATCAACTGTAGTGTGGGGTCCGATAACGCAATCGTTCAGGATAATCGAATCCTTGACCAGGGCTCCCTCTCCGACGCTGACTCCGGGTGAAAGGACGGAGTGCTCTACCCGTCCTTCAATGATGCAGCCGTTAGATATCATACTGTTATTGACGCTGCCTTTCAGGCAAATAATGGCCGGAGGCCCCCCTTCTTCTCTGGTTCGGATGGGCCACTCGGGGTCGAAGAGCAGAGACGAATGCCTCTCCAGCAGGTCCATATTGGATTCCCAAAAGGCGGCAATCGTCCCTACGTCACGCCAGTAACCATGAAAGGTAAAAGCGTAAGCTTTTCCGTTCCCTGAAACTATCCGCGGGAAAATATTCCGGCCGAAGTCATGCTTGGAGGACCTGAGCCGGGAGTCCTCTTCCAGGCAGCTGACAAGAAAGTCTTTTTTAAAAAGATAGATACCCATTGATACCAGGTTGCTATCCGGTTTTTTCACCTTTTCCTGGAAAGCCGTGATTCGCTCCTCTTCGTCCACGGTTATCGTGCCGAAGCGTGAGGCTTCATCATAGGGCATAGTTGTCACGGCCACGGTGACATCCGCTTGAACTTTATCATGGAACTGGATCATTTCAGCATAGTCCATCCGGTAAATATGGTCGCCGCTCAGGATAAGTACTCCGTCGGCCCCCTGTTCTTCGATGTAGGACAGGTTCTGAAATACGGCGTCGGCCGTGCCCTTGTACCAGTTCCGTCCTTCTTCACGGGCCAGGAAAGGCTGTAACAGCCGCATGCCGCTGCCATCCACCCTGGTAAGGCCCCAGGAAGCGCCGACGCCGATATGGTCGATAAGGGAAAGGGGTTGATACTGGGTGAGCACCGCCACCTTGGAAATTCCTGAATTGACGGTATTACTGAGGGTAAAATCAATAACGCGATATTTGCCGGCGAAAGGTATGGCGGGTTTAGTGCGTTCGTGAGCCAGGATGCCGAGCCGCTCCCCACGCCCCCCAGCCAGTATAATAGCTAAAGTCTTTTCCATGACTGTTCACCATCTACCTGATGCTGTTCTCCATACCCCACCCTTTATCCAAAACACAGTGCAAAGGCTGTTTATATTTATTGCGCTGCGTGGACTTGACGGCAACCATAATCCTAACCCGAACAAGCGGTGGGTGTCAAACCGGGTTGAGGGTTATGTCAATGACCGCGAGTGGCAGGGGCCGGCAGAGATGCCATTTTCGCCATCTAAATGATGTATCGCCTGTCCATCTCCTGCCATTCCCGGCTCTCCCTTGCCTTATCTTCAAACCCGCTCCTGCCCATCATTCCGTTGATGAATTGCTTGCCGGCTTCCACGCCTGGTTGGTTCATGGGATTGATATCGTACAAGCCGCCGGTAAAGACCGTCTGCACCTCCA
>JAZFUC010000247.1:0-3916 GCA_036446995.1 Dehalococcoidales bacterium
CTCCATCCGGGAGCAGTCCATAGTGTTCCGGGCGATGCTGCTTTACCAGTAGCCAGGTAAGAGGCAGGCCAATACTCAAGACTGCTGCCCATATCAGGCAGGCGGTTCGCCAGCCTTCTCCGTCTACCAGAAAAGCAATCAATGGTAAAACTGAAGCGGATACAGTTCCAATAATGCCGAACCGTACCCCAAAAGCCAGCCCGCTTTTTGCCACAAACCAATTGATAAGAGCTTTATCAAATGCGATAGTAAGAGCAAGATTACTACCCATTCCAATTACCACTCCCCAAACCACGTAATACTGCCAGGGAGTACTTATCGAATTCATTAAAATGAGACCGGTAATCATAAATCCCAGTCCGCTGATTATTACCCAACTGGGTCCGAATTTATCAGACAGCCAACCTGTGATAGGGGCCTCGATACCGGACTGTAATCTGCTGATTCCAGCGGCTACGGAAGTCGCCGCCCGTGACATTCCTAATTCCGAGGCAATTGGCTTAAACAGGACTGACATCCCGGCGCCGGTGAACCCCATTCCCAGTCCGGTCATTAGACCCGAGAAAATAACCGTCCACCATCCAAAATAAATATTACGGATGCCCCTTTTTTTCATATAGATCCCACTTCTTTCATCGGTATTAATAACGCCTGTCCTCAGAAAGGGTCCTGTATTTTTAATTTAGAATTTCCCAAGGTCTAGCCTGAAAACAAGTATTGGCGACCAGGCGAGCCATTACTTAAAGATATCTAAATAGTTTTAACAGGGGTTGTCGACCAGGCAAAAGCCAACATCAGGAAGGCAGAGGCTTTAAGCCTCTGCCTTCCTGAATTATATCCAGTTGTCTGTTAGTTGCGGGTAAATCGACATTTGTATTCGATCAGTTATAAACGCCGTACTCTTTGGTGAAATCTATCATGGCGTGGATATTTTCCGCCGTACCGGAATCCGGAACGACGGCAGGACAGACAATTAATCCACCATCTTTACCGACGATGTCAATCAGTTTCTTGCAGTAGTCTTTGACATCCTGGACGGTCCCCGCCCTCAATAGCGTGGCGGGAACATTCCCCCTGATGCACATATGGTTATTCAATACTTCCTTGGCCCTGAAGACATCTGTCGAGTCAAAGTGCCCGAACACCCTGCCCTTGGGCAGTTCCGTCAGGTATTCCAGCCGGGCGGTCCAGTTACCTTCAAAAAATACGCCGGGCACCATTCCTTTATCAACCAGGGCGATAATGACCTTTTTCAAACCGGGCCAGTAGAATTTCTCAAAGTCTTTTAGTGACATAAAACCGTCAGAACCACGGTGCAGGGCCATAAAAACGCGGGGGCTGTCATCTCTCTGGGGCATAGCTGCAATACGGGTCAGGGTATTCTCAAGTATCTTTTCGCAGGCCTCCAGGAGCCGGTCCGGCTGCCGGTACATATCTATCATTGTTCCCGCCATTCCCCGCAGATTATCCGAAATCTGGTCAAAAGGAGCTCCGCCGCCGCCGAACCCGCTGACCGGGAAACCCATTTCCTCTATTTCCCGATTAACATCCGGTATTATTTTGCGCCATTCGATTAATTCGCGGCCTGCTTTCTGAAGTTTCTCAATGGCAGCGGCCATTTCCGGTTTTGCCAGCGCCTCGGCCAGCGTCATAGCGCTGAAGTAGCCATAACCCATCGATGAAAGCCTCGGCAGCTGGCTAAAAGGGGCCATTGCTCCGACAACCCGGGGGAGATACACCCGGAGGATAAAATCCGTGGGGTCATTCAGGAGCAAGTCATACTCGTCCTGTTTCATCCATTCTCCCTCGATGGCCTGATGGCCGTGGTCCGCAGAAACTCCGTATCCGGGCCATTTCACTGATTTCGGGTCGAGGTATTCCAGAGCTTTCCCGGGAGAAAAAGCCTGGACATAGAAAATGGTGTCCGGTTCAAAATCTTTAATCGTCTTTTTCACGGCCTTCGCCCAGGTATCAGGGTCATAATAGACCGTTGAGCAGGGGATACCGGCATACAAGGCGGGATAATAGCCGAAGGATATATCGATTGGTACTCTATCGGGCACCTCCAGCCTTATGGCCGTATCAACACGGTTGTTTCTTTCTTCGTACAGCTCTTTGAGAGTTTTAGTCAACAATTTTCTTTCCCCTTTATCCCTTGGATTGATAAATAATACTACTTTTCGGGAATGAAATCTACACTGGAGTACCGTCTCTAATTGGTGTGGTTTATCCCCTCATAAAACCATATGCGTGATAAAAAAGGTCTTTTATTAATTTTAAATTAACAGAACCTGTTGTATACTTCAGTTATTAAAATTATACAAAAGGGAGGATTTCGTCATGCCAAGTAGCGTGACCGGGGAGCGGCTTCGTCAAGAGAACCTGAAAAAAGCCGATGAAATCCGGAAGAAATCCGACAAAACTCCGGAGCAGGTTTACGAGGAACGGGAAAAACGGGTCAGGGACGCTATCCAGTTGAGGGAGCCTGACCGGGTCCCGGTACGCCTTGAAACCCATTCCTTCCCGGCCCGTTATGCCGGCGTACCCATCGCGGCCGCCTATTATGACCCCGCTGTCTGGAAAGAGGCTACCAAGAAAACGGTTCTTGATTTCGAGCCGGATATATACCAGGGAACCGTCTTCGCCAATTCGGGAGAGACCCTTGAGCTTCTCGACCCAAAACACCTCGCCTGGCCGGGCGGCACTCTTCCGCCTGATGTTGCCCATCAAAATATAGAGCAGGAGTACATGAAGGAGGAGGAATACGACCTCTTTCTCTCCGACCCGACGGATTATACCTTACGATACCTGTTACCGAGGGCTTTCGGCGGGCTGGGGGCTCTGACCAGGCTGCCTTACCTGGCCGACAGGTTTACCGGTTTTCCGGGAATGACCTCCAGAATCACGGGGGCGGATATGCAGGAACTGGGCAAAACATTACTCAAGGCCGGGCAGGCACAGAGTAAAGCTGAAAAAATAACGGCCGATTTTAGCGAGGAAATGGCCCTCCTCGGATTTCCGCCGGCCAGCCACGGTGGCGGCGCCGGAGGAGCGCCTTTTGATTCGCTTTCAGACATATATAGAGGCATGCGGGGGGCTATGATAGATATGTACCGCTGCCCTGATAAACTACTGGCCGCCTGCGACCAGATAGTGGAGAGACGGATAGCAGCAGCCAGACCCGCCGACCCGGCACAGAGAGGAAACCCCAAGCGAGTCTTTGTGGCCCTGCACCGGGGCGCAGAGGGGTTCATGTCCATAAAACAGTTTGAGAAGTTTTATTGGCCGGGTCTGAAACGGGCATTGCTCTGCACCATCGAGATGGGCATTGTCCCGATAATTTTCTGTGAAGGACAGTGCGGCGACCGCCTCGAGTACTTTCTGGAACTGCCAAAAGGCAAGGCCGTCTGTCTCTTTGAGCAGACGGACATGGTCAGGGCTAAAGAGGTTCTGAGAGACCATGTCTGCATCGCCGGTAATGTCCCCGCGTCTTTACTTCAGGTCGGTTCCGTCCAGGATGTAGAAGAGTACTGCGCCCGGCTCATTAAGGCCTGTGGAAAGGGCGGCGGTTTTATTCTGTCAGCCGGCAGTTCTATTGATGAGGCAAAGCCCGCCAATATCAAGGCGATGGTGGACTCACCCAGGAAATTCAGGGTAAACTGAGGACTACTGCAATTGGTCCGTGCTGCTTATATTAGAGGACCAGAGAAACATTTCATGGCAACCGGAGCGCTCTTAAAACGGCAAATAATAATTTACGAAAGAGAGATTCATAATGGCTATCGATTCAGCAGAAAAGACCTGGCAGGCACTGACACCGGACGAAAAGCTGGAGAGGCGCTTAGATGCCTGGAATGCCGCGGAAGGCATCAATTTTGACTCAAAGGAAGCGGAGGCGGATTACAAAGCGCGTACC
>JAZFUC010000248.1:0-2291 GCA_036446995.1 Dehalococcoidales bacterium
CTTTTCTTTCAGGGTATTGATTGACGACCGGATTGGGATTATAATCAAGTCCTGTAACATAATCCGGCCCGGGTAGTATCTGAGGAGAAATACAAATGCCAGTAGAAGTGGTTATTCCCCAGTTCCTGCAACACCTTACCGGCAACGTAAAGACGGCTGAAGTTAACGGTAATACAGTCGGCCAGTGCCTGGAAGAAATCGTAAAGAAATTTCCGGAACTGGGGGAGAGAGTATTTGATAAAGAAGGCAATATACCCGGCCTGCTGAATGTTTATATCAACAAGAAGAGCGCCTTCCCCGGAGAACTGGAGAAACCGGTTGGGGACGGCGATAAGATATACCTCGCCTATACACTCGTTGGGGGATAAGGGCGACTGTTTCTTTTCTTTACCTGGTAAAGAGTAAAATATATAGTTTTTAACAAGGAGGAAAAATGGCTGTTAACGCTGGTCAATTCTTGAGAGTAAACCTGTCCACCGGGAATTCGGCAATTGAATCCGTACCCGAGCAGGTAGCCCGGGACTTCGTCGGAGGCAGGGGTTACGGAGTAAAGTACCTTTATGATGAATTAGCCCCCAACACCGACCCCCTGGGAGAAGAAAATATATTAATCCTGCTCAACGGCCCGCTGGCCGGTACTCCCGTTCAGGCGGTTTCCCGCTGGATGGCAATTACCAAAAGTCCGCTGACCGGTGGATTTTTCCGCTCCGTGTGCGGGGCCGATTTCGGCGCCTGGCTCAAGTTCGCCGGTTTTGATTTCATCATTATCGAGGGCCGGGCGGACAAGCCTTCCTACATTCAGGTAACCGAAAACGGAGCTGAAATCATAGACGCCGCCGATATATGGGGTAAGGACAGCAAAGAGACTCAGGAATGGCTGGTTAAACAGCATGGTAATAACACCCGGACGGCCTGCATCGGCCCGGCCGGAGAGAAACTGGTCAGGTACGCGGCTATTGTCAGCGACAGGAGAACGGCCGGCCGGGGCGGCACCGGGGCTGTAATGGGTTCCAAGAACCTCAAGGCGGTGGCCGTGACGGCCCGTCGTAAAGAGACCCTGGCTGACCCTGATACTTACCACACCCTGGCCAAGGAGCAGGGAGCCATTATCAAGGATAACAAGGGATTTCAAAACCACCAGGAATGGGGCACGTTACGCACCCAGGAAATAACCAATGACCTCGGCATCTACCCGGTGAAAAACTTCCGCTACGGACGTATAGAAGGCCATGAGAAAATCAGCGGAGCGGATTACCGTAAAATAAGGACGGGGAAGATTGGCTGCTATGCCTGCCCGGCCAGGTGCGGAATGGCCCACACTGTACCGGACGGACCCTATGCCGGGGCCCACAGCGAAGGCCCTGAATACGAGAGCATCTGGTCGTTTACCGGCCCTGTGGACAGCATCGATATCCCGGCCACCGTGGCCGCCGACCAGATATGCGATGACCTGGGACTGGATACAATCAGCGCCGGCGTTAGTGTCGGCTTCGCCTTCGAGCTTTACGAAAGAGGCATTATCACCAAAGCCGATACGGACGGGCTGGAACTGACCTACGGTAACCATGCGGCAATGGTCGAGCTCATTAAAAAGATAGCCCTGCGTGAGGGTTTCGGCAATATACTGGCCGAAGGCACCAGGCGGGCAGCCGAGTCTATCGGCAAGGGGGCGGAGCATTACGCCATACATGTGAAAGGACTGGAGCTGCCGGCCTATGAACCCCGGGGCGCCAAGACAATGGGATTTAACTACGTCACCGCCAGTATCGGCGCCAGTCATTGTTACGGCTATGGCGCCCAGGATGTTTTCGGGGCTCCCGTACCGAGGCCCTCAGACCGGTTCGCTGAAGAAGAAAACGCCGACCTGGTAGTCTACAACCAGGACGGGGCCGCCTGGCATGAGGTCGGCATCATGTGCACTTTCTCTAACGGCTGGGGATGGGTGGAGAGTCATTTCGGTAAACTGCTGGCCGCCTCCCGGGGTATTGAAGAACTGGCTGACGCGGACCACCTGCTGAAAGTCGGCAGGCGCATCGTTGCCTTGGAGCGGGCCTTCAACGTACGCGAGGGGATGGGCAGAAAGGACGATACCCTGCCCCAGAGGATGCTTACAGAACCGCTGCATACCAACGGCGCCCCCGGTGAAGGCCAGATAGTCAGGCGTCAGGACGAGTTCCTGGACAGGTACTACCAGCTGCGGGGATGGTCAAAGGAAGGCATTCCCACCGCTGAAGAACTGGAGGACCTGGGCATCGGCTACGTGTTGAATGATATGGGCGGCAACCGCTAAT
>JAZFUC010000249.1:0-2330 GCA_036446995.1 Dehalococcoidales bacterium
ACTGATTGTCCCGCTGGACGGGTCGGAGCTGGCTGAATCGGTGATTCCTCATGTGGAAACCCTGGCTCAACAAAGAAGCGGGACACCGGTGGAGGTAATCCTCCTTAAGGTCAGCGAGCCTCCGAGTATCCCCACTTATTACGGCCCCGAGATTTCCGGGGTATCTCTCAACTGGGGAGACTATATACAGCAGGAAACGGTCAGGCGCAAGCAGTCATCGGAGGAGTATCTGGCCGGGATAGAAAAGCGTATCAAGGCAGACAAGATTAATGTCAGTTCCCAGGTAATAGAGGGCAAGGCTAATGATGAAATAGTTGATTTTGCCAACCAGCACCGGGAAAGCGTCATAATTATGGCCACTCACGGACGCTCCGGGATAAGCCGGCTGGTTTACGGCAGTGTCGCCGCCAACCTGCTGCAGGGAATAACCAACCCGATACTTATGGTGAAACCGAAATAATTTGATTCTGAAATAAAAAAGGGGAATAACCATGGCTACTATGTATTATGACAGTGATTGCGATATTAAATTACTTGAAGGAAAAGTAATCGGCGTTATCGGCTACGGTAGCCAGGGACATGCTCACGCCCAGAACCTGAGAGACAGCGGATGCCAGGTAATTGTGGCTCTTCCGGAAAAGAGCAAGACCCGCGCTAAAGCCGAGGAAGACGGTTTTAAGGTAGACACGGCCGAGGAAGTAGCCCGGCAGGCCGATATTATAGTAATGCTGGTTCCTGACCAGCTGCAAAATGCCATTTATAACCAGGAAATAGTCAAGGGGCTGACCGCCGGCAAGACACTTATGTTCGCCCACGGTTTCAGCATCCATTACGGACAGGTGACCCCGCCGGACGATGTTAATGTCACCATGATAGCCCCCAAGTGCCCCGGCCATATGCTGAGGCAGCTGTACACCGAGAACCAGGGGCCACCGGCCATCGTGGCCGTGGAGCAGGATGCCAGCGGCAACGCCAAGGAACTGGCCCTGGCCTATGCCAGCGGTATCGGCTGCAGCCGGGCCGGAGTTATCGAGACGACCTTCGCTGAAGAAACCGAGACTGACCTCTTCGGCGAGCAGTCCGTTCTCTGCGGCGGGGTCAGCAACCTGATTAAGGCCGGTTTTGATACCCTGGTGGAGGCCGGTTATCAGCCGGAGATTGCCTATTTTGAGGTCCTTCACGAACTCAAGCTGATTATCGACCTGATTTACCAGGGCGGACTGGGTTATATGCGTTACTCGGTCAGCGATACCGCCGAGTACGGAGATTATTCCCGGGGAGAGCGGATTTACGATGCAGTTAAGCCTGAAATGGATGAAATCCTGGCCGAGATTCAGAACGGCACTTTTGCCAAAGAATGGATACTGGAAAATCAGGCCGGACGCCCGGTACATAACGCCATGAAGCGGAGGGACGAGGAACTCCTGATTGAAGAGGTGGGGGCTAAACTCCGCCAGATGATGTCCTGGCTGGGAGGAAAAGGCAAGTAAATCCAAGGAATTAATTAAATTTTGTTTTACGTTACCGATAAAAATATCAAACATCTTCTTGACTACAGGCACCGGTTTTCCCTGACTGGGAGAGACAAACTCATCCTTACAGGCCCCTCTCCATTTTGAGGGGAGGGGACGCTTCCGTTAAAAAAACGAGGGAGGAGTTTTGTCTTTAGGAGAACAACTTTGAAAAGTTGTTCCCGGCAGGGAGAATATCATGGATAAAGTAACCATTTTTGATACCACATTGAGGGATGGGGAGCAGGCGGCGGGGGGTTCGCTCAATATCCAGGAAAAGCTGGAAATTGCCCGGCAACTGGAAAAGCTGGGTGTAGATGTAATCGAAGCCGGTTTCCCGGTAACATCACCGGGTGATTTCGAGGCCGTCAGGCTTATTGCCGAAGAGATCCGCACTCCGACGATTTGCGTGCTGACCCACGCTAATCTTGAAGCGATAGACAAGAGCTGGGAGGCGGTTAAAGGGGCCGAGCATCCCCGGATTCACATTGTTCTTTCTTCTTCAGATATTCACCTTTCCCACCAGTTGAGAAAGAGCCGTGAGGAGATGCTGGAAATGTCTTGCTCCACCGTTGCACACGCCCGGAAATATTGTACCGACATCGAGTTCTCGGCAATGGACGCCAGCCGGACGGAACCGGAATATCTCTACCAGATTCTCGAGGCGGTTATCGATGTCGGAGCCACCACCGTAAATATACCCGACACGGTAGGCTACGCGATGCCGGACGAATTCGGTGACCTCATCAACGGCATATTGAAAGCCGTGCCCAATATCGGGAAGGCCGTCCTCAGCATTCACTGCCACGATGACCTGGG
>JAZFUC010000250.1:0-2191 GCA_036446995.1 Dehalococcoidales bacterium
TCGGGACCACCGCCATGCCGGCCTTTCCAGGGGCCTTTTTTAATAGTGTGGACATGTTTACAGTGCATGGGACAGGAGAAACAGGAGGCCTTGGTATATTGGTATTCATCGATGAATTTGTCCAGGTCCAGCTCGTCCTTGCCGGTAAACAGCGCGTCATCACCGGGGAACTCCACGGTGGCCATGGTACGCTGCAGCCCCAGACGCATAATCGTGCCGTAGAGAGCTGTGGCCTTGAAGCCCTTCCGGGCGGTAACCTGCTTATAGAGCTTGTCAAAAGTTTTCAAAACCTGAGTAGGGTTATCGACAGGGATGCCCTGAGAGCCCCGTACGACTACCGCCCAGAGCTTCTTGGAGCCCATCAGAGCCCCCATCCCGGTGTGGCCATTGGCATCATTAATGCTGTTTATAATGCAGGCCTGGACACAGGTATTTCGACCAGCCGGGCCGATGATGGCCATTTGAGCATCCGGGTCTCCCACTTCTTTGCGCAGTGCCTCCATAGTCTCCACTGTCTCCATAGAGGCCAAATGCTTGGCGGGACGAAATTCAATATTGCCATCCTTTATCCAGAGGTAGACCGGTTCTTTGGCCGCTCCCGTGATGAGAAGGTGGTCAAAGCCGGCATATCTCAGTTCAGGGCCGAAGAAGCCCCCGGCGTTAGAATCGCCGATGAGTCCTGATTGGGGGGAACGACCCGAGACATTATATCTGCTGGTGCCCATTCCCAATACTCCGGTGAGGAGACCGGTGCCAAAGATGAGAGGGTTATCCGGGGCGAGAGGCTTGCTCCCCTTTTCTGTGTGGTTATAGAGGAGATACATGTTAATGCCCCGTCCCCCCAGGAACCGGCGGCGTAACTCATCAGGGACTCGTTTGACGGTTACCTTTTCCTCGGAAAGGTCGATATAAGCAATCTGGTTCACTGAGCGGTCTCCTGTCTTTCTCTGGACAGAATCTCCTTGGGGGTAGCCGGTATTACCCCGGTAATAAGCGGAGTCTCCTCATCAAACCAGCGGATACGCCACTTGGTACCGCAATTAGGGCAGGGCACGACTTTTTGAAATACCGGGGCAACGAAGCGGCGGTCGTAGCATAGACGACAGCGTAACTCCACCCCCTTAACTTCTTTCATGAGTACCTCCGGATTATATGAGACTTCAAGCGTGGCTGCTGACACCTTGTCAGTAACGGCAGTATAGAGATTCCGGCCTGTCCTGTCAATTCAGTTGCCGCCCTTTTGGCGGTACGTGAGGTAAATGATATGCCCTGAATAAAATCATCCAGGCTGTTTATCAAACTCTATTTTGAGCTTTTCAGTGATAACATCGTTAACGGTAATCCCGTCCTTTTTCAGATAATCATCGGCATGTTCCTGATCGACTACTCCCTCTTGAACTGCCTTGGCGGTGATAAAGGCTCGCAAGCGTCTCTTGTCTATGGCATTTTTTGCCGTCAGCGGCCAGCCATCAACAACCTCAAGGCGCTCGGGCAGTTCATAGATAGAAGCTCCCTGCTCTTTCAGATAGCTGACTATATCTTCCAGGGTAATCGTTTCACCTTTAAGCGGCTGAACGAAGACACATAGCTTTTCACCCAGCAGCTTATCAGGCACTCCGACAGCCACGCAATGCTCCACCTTGTCATAGCCGGTGATTTTGTCTTCAACGATAGCCGGATAGACAGTTTCGCCGGCCCGCTTAATCATATCCTTTTTCCGCCCCTCGACAACCAGTCGGCCGTCATCCCGGAGGGACATCAAATCCCCTGAATGCAAAAAGCCCTGCTCATCAAAGGCAATTTTGTTTTCTTCCTCACTCCTGAAATAACCCTTAAAGGTCAGCGGTCCCTTGATAATCATCTCTCCTATTTCTCCCGGCTTTACATCCCGCCCTTCATCGTCAACCAGCCTTAGTTCTACCTCCGGACCATCGATTATCGGTCGGTTAATTGTATATAGCTGAGGTTCTTTTGGGCCGTCCCAGCGGTTGGCAATCGTCGGTCCCTCGGCCATGCCGAAGTGGTTACAGAAATTAATACCGAGGTCTTCCAAAACCCAATTGACAAACTCAGGCCTTACCTTTTCCGCCCCGCTCATTACGATTTTAAGTGAGCTCATATCAAAATCATTCATCTTTTCCCGGGCGTGCATCCAGTAGGTGATTTGAATGGGTATCAGCATAACATGGGT
>JAZFUC010000251.1:0-4220 GCA_036446995.1 Dehalococcoidales bacterium
TTGATCTCAGTTCCGGGAGGCAGGGAAACGGCATCGATTTTTTTCTGAACGGCCTGGTTAACGGCCCCGGTATCTTGCAGGGTTATACTGCCGGTGATACTGGCCGCCTGTTTCTGGTCGATACGTTGAATGTAAGTCGGCTGTTCCCCGAGCTCCACGGCCGCGATATCAGACAGGGGCAGGGACTGAGGCCAGCCGATTCTGAGTTCGCTGGCTATTTCGACACTATCCAAGTCCTGGACAATCCCTTCCAGGAAAACCTCATAGCTTTTGCCCTCGATGCTGGCCTGGGCTACCGTTCCCCCCATGCTCATCAAGAGGAATTCCTGGCCTATCTGCAGTAACTGTTCCATAGGTAACCCAGAGGCCATAAGTTTGCCCCTGTCGAGGTTAATATTCAGCTTAGGCTCAACACTGGCAATATCGATTTCGAGGTCGGCTATCCCTTCCACGGTCGCAAGTTGGGCAAAGAGTTCTTCACTGAGACGAGCAATATCTTCGTGATTTTCACCCCGGACCGAGACATCCAGGCCGGAGCCCGACATCTGGGCCGCCATCGCCTGCTGGCCTGTAATAACAGTGATGACACCATCTACATCCAGCCCATCGAAAGCCCTGATGAGCTCAGCGGCTGTCTGGTCCAGATCAGCGTCCGCCTGGAGAAGTACGGTTATGCTGGCCGAATTGGAGCCGCTGTCGTTCCTCATGGAACCGCCTCCCCCCACCGGGCCGCCTCCCCTCGGTGAATTCATGGTGCCGACGGTTGTTTGATAAACTGTAATCTCAGGCTCCCCAGCCAGCACCTCTTCCACCAGCATGGCCACTCCTTCAACGGTCCTGAGGTCGGTCCCCACCGGCATCTCAATCTCTACCCTCAGGCTCTTATCGATCATGCTGGGAATAAAACTGGTGCCTATTATCGGCACCAGTGCAAAGCTGCCTAAAAACAGCCCCCCGGCGATGACCAGGGTTACTGTCCTTCGGGCCAGACACCATTTCAGCACCTGGGTATAGATCCTCTGATACCAGACAATCCCGTTTTGGGTTTCAGCTTTTTTGGAGAGCGGAAAGTTGGAAAGAGCCGGCACTACGGTCAGGGCCACCAGCCACGAGGCTATCAGGGCAAAGGTTATAGTCAAGGCGAAAGGAACAAACAACTGGCCGATGATTCCGCCCAGGAAAGCCAGAGGGACGAAGATAACGATGGTTGCTATAGTTGCCGAGGTAATTGGGATGGCTACCTCTTTAACCCCGTTGATGGCGGCTTCCCTGAAAGCCTCTCCATGCTGAATTCGACGGTATATCACCTCCAGCACCACGATACTGTTATCGATTACCTTACCGACAACGATGGCCATGGCGCTTAGAGTCAGGATATTAATTGTTATTCCCGAGAATCGCATTGCGATAAAGCCGATCAGAATACTCAGGGGAATCGAAATAGCGGTAACCAGGGAAGCCCGGAAGGCCATTAAGAAGAGAAAGACAACGATACTGGCCAGCGCAAACCCAAGTATGGCGTTTCGGGCCAGTGAACTGATACTCCTCTCGATAAATTCCGACTGGTCAAACACGGTGACCAATTCTACTTTATCTCCAAGGGTGGTCTGTATTTTCTCCACCTCGGCGGCTACCCGGTTGGCTACAGCCACGGTATTAGCCTCGGATTCCTTCATTATCGTAATACTGAAGCTGGGTTTGCCGTTGGTACGGGTCAGAGCCGTTCCCGGGGGTGGACCCAGAGTTACCCCGGCGATATCCTTGAGCAATAGAACATCGGCTCCCAGCAGGGTGTCTTCAACCTGTTCCAGGGAATTATATTGCTGGCTGGCCAGGCTGGCCGCTACCTGGGACATAGAGATGCCAAACTCATTCATCCGGCTGGGGTTAAGGTCAATCAGCACTTTCTCTTTGGCGCTCCCTGAGATGCCTACCTGATAGACGCCATCGATAGCCTCTAATCGGGGTATAATCTTGGAGAGGGCTATCTCTTCCAGCTCGTCGGAGGAAATATCCCCGGTAAGGCTGAGTGATACCACCGCGCTGGCGTTTATATCAATGGCATAAAGCTGAGGATTATCGGTTAGCTGAGGCATTTCAGCCGGCAGTTCCCTGACGGCCGGGGGAAGGTCAAGCTCAGCCAGGTTTTGGGTAATGAGGCTATTCACCTCGTCCATATCGGTGCCGTATTCAAAGAGGGCGATGATAAAGGAGCTTCCTTCCGAGGAGGTGGAGATAAGCTGGTCCAAGCCATCAATGTCTGCGATTGCCCCTTCAACAGGGATGGTAACCTTGCTTACCACTTCCTCAGGCTTGGCCTGGGGATATATAGTAATCACGCTGGTCACCGGAAACTGGATATCCGGCAGTAGTTCCATTTTAAGGGTGAGCGTAGACCAGAACGAAACCCCGGTCACCAGTGCTATGATTAAGAAAGTTATCCACCGTTTCTTTAAGGCGATTTTGGTAAGCCAGCTCAAATACTGTTCCTCCTTAATCTAAAGCAGCTATCTGCAGCCGCTTTCCTTCATCAGCCGGGATTAAACTGCCTGAGCATTGGTTTCCGGGCACATAACCAGCTTTCCGTGAATTACGAAAAGCTGCAGGGTCAATTAAAAACATGACCTGCTCACAAAGAAGCCCGGGTATATTGTTAGCAAAATTGGACTTACTGAAATAGTTAAGTTGTATCACGCGACACACTAATATCCAATGGAATACAGATCGGTCAGGTAGCTGTTGATTGTGCACGGCCCAACAAGCTAAACAGACCGTTCCATCAGGGGGATGTTAAGAATTATCTAAAAATCAAGCTACCAGGACACTGAGTCAACCGACACCTTAATATTAGAGTTTTCAAGGCAAAATAGCAAATAGGAAGACCTTTACAGCTTCGTAATTCCAATAAACCCGATTGGCTATAAAGTTTTATGAGGTTAATAATTCAGTCTGTTATTCACTGATCCGGCCGTCTTATCTTTTCTGGGGTTTTTTACTTTTTAAGAAATAGGTTTTCAGAATTCCCTTTCCTTTGATATCAATCATGCCTCGTTCCTCAAATTGAAACCGGTCTTTTAACAATTGGTAGGTAACTTCACTTGTTTGGATTTCTCCCGGGATGCCGCTTGACTCCATTCTACTGGCGGTATTAACCGCATCACCCCAGATATCATAAGCAAACTTTTTCTTTCCGATGACTCCGGCGACCACGCTGCCCGTGTGCATCCCGATACGGAAATTCAACGGTTCTTTGAAGTGTTCGTTTATCTCAGGCATGGCCTTCTGTATGCTCAATGCCATTTCTGCTATCTTGTCTGCATGGTCAGCAGTGGGAACAGGTAATCCGCCGGCCACCATATATTTATCTCCGATGGTTTTAATTTTTTCCAGACCATATTCCTCGGTTAATTGGTCGAAAGCTGAAAAAACGTGATTTAATCGTCCCAGCAGTTCAGAGGGATTCACATTTGAAGCGAGGCTGGTAAATCCCACGATATCGGCAAAAAGGATAGTGACATCAGAATATCCGTCAGCGATTACTTCTTCCCCGCTTTTCAAACGGTTAGCAATCGGTTCCGGCAGGATATTGAGGAGCAAACGATTCGATTCCATATTGGAACGGTTCAGTTCCTCTTGGTATTTACGCATGTAATCGTAATAATCCTTGACCTGTACCAGGGAACTTACCCTCGCTCTCAACTCAGTCTTATCCACGGGTTTAGTCAAGAAATCATTAGCGCCCGCATCCAGCGCCCTGACCCGGTCTTCCACTCCCTTTAAGGCGGTTACCATCACAATGGGTATGATTTTGGTTTCCTCATCCGCTTTCAACCGTCTGGCCACTTCAAAGCCATCCATTTTAGGCATCATGGCATCAAGCAATATTACATCAGGTGGGGTATCTTTTACCTTTTCGAGGGCCTCCAATCCATCCCGGGCAAGCGATACTTCGTAATCCAAAGGAATCAGCAGCGCTTCCATCAAACGCAGATTCTGGTCCTCATCGTCAACAACCAATATTCTGGGGTTTCTTTTCATCTCTGAGCTCGCTTTTTTGGATATTCTATCCGGTTTTCTATCATATTCCTTATCCCGATAATTTCTCGGCAATTGTTTTCAGGAGTTCCTTGATGTTAAAAGGTTTGGAGAGATACCCATCGCATCCCGCTTTAAGTATCCTTTCTTTATCTCCTGCCATAGCATATGAGGACAAGGCTAAA
>JAZFUC010000252.1:0-9534 GCA_036446995.1 Dehalococcoidales bacterium
CCGGTCTTTACGCATCTGTTTGCGCAGTTCGGCCGTTTTCTCCTCATCCGCCGTCCAGGTCTCGGCGTCATAGGCCACATGGTAAACATTCTTTGCGGCCCAATCGGAAATTATTTCGTTTCTTATATCGTCAACCACCGCCTGCGGTTCTCTTTCCAGCACGTCTCCGTAACCATACCCGCCTCCGGTGGCCTGACCCGCCAAAAGTGCCCCTTCGTAAACCAGACCGGGAACATCATTCGGGTATTCTTCTATTAACCCTTCCTTGATTATTTGTTCGGGCGTGGTCGGCAGGTTTTTCTCTCCACTGGCCAGGAGCTTCATCAGATTGGTTTTGTTTTTGCTTAAACCGGGGGTGAATACCGACGGATAACCACCGAAGAGCCCGTTTCCGACCAGCATTCTTCCTCTGGTGCTCATCCCACCCATGTTACCTTTGACATGAGGCACACCGTATACCATATTGGCGATATATCCGCTGGCTCCACCACGGTATTTGCCGTGTCCCGGGCTGTCCTTGCGGTGCTTTTGCCAGAGATGAAGAATGGGGACATTGACCTCTTCCTCTTCTGCATCAGTTCCGGGAGCGTGCACTGCGGAACGGAAGAGGGAACTGTCCATTCCGTCCGAATCGGTCCGGGCGCCCTGTCCCATCGTGTTCCTGACCCAGCCGCTGCCCCCGCCAATGGCGGCCATCCCCTGCATACCGCCGCCGCCTGGCACCCCGTTTATAGAGGCGGTAATCTGATGCCTGTCCTCCCCGCTGAACATCATGCACCCAAACAGCTTGGGAATAAGATTATTCTGATATTCGCCAACATTCGGAGCGTGGGAGATGGCCGCGTCCCAGTTGGGACTGATAACGGTTTTGTCCGGAATGTTGAAGCTTACCGGTACCAGAGTACCGGCGCAGACCGGCAAATCCCAGAAACCGGTTGAGTACATCTGAAGGGCCACATAGCATACTACTACCCAGGGCATGCAGTTCCAACCGCTGTCATTCTCGGGAGATGTTCCCGTGTAGTCAAGCATAATGTGGTCTCCCTCCTTGGTGGCGGTACAGAAAACACGCCAGAGGCCCTTCTTAGGGCCTACGGCACCAACGAAGACCACATTACGGAAAACACCGTCATTCCATTTGCTGATCCTTTTGCGGGCCCCCGCCTCCGCCACCACCAGTATCCGGTGCATCAGGCCGCGGACAAACCCGTTACTTTTTTGTTCGGCCATCTGCTGAATCCGCGTTCTCAGCCGGTCGGCGGCCGTTACCCTGGCTTTAAGGTCAAGCATCTGCTGCCGGGGAGCCCGGGAGATGAAATTGACCATCAACTCAACCAGGTCATCTTTCAGGAGGTAATTTTCAGCTATTTTTATTGGAGTGAGGCTCATTCCTTCTTCGTACTTGCTTTTGGCGAACCCCACCATACCTCCGGGTATTACAGCGCCTGTCTCAGCAATGTGAGTCCCGGCTGACGCCCAGGCAATCAGTTCGCCGTTGTGAAAGATGGGTATAAGGGCCAGCTGGTCGCAATTATGAATTCCGCCGTAAGTAGCATCGCTGGCGTAAAAAATATCTCCTTCGTGGACCCCGACACTGGGATTGTCCACGAAGTTGTGCATAATCCACTTGATGGGGTTCTGGGCGGTAACGCTGTGGATAAATGTGCCCAGGCAGGAGGCGGCCAGGTCACCATTGGCAGTATGCAGGCCGACAATCGAATCTCCAGCAATAATCCAGTTGGAGTTTCCCACCTTGATGAAAACTTCCTTACACTCTGCCAGAATCATATTCAGCCGCTCGCTGTAAATCTCATAATCCCCCAGTTTCAGTTCCTCCAGCCCGGCCAGTTCTTCTTCCGTAACCGGTTCCGGCTTTAAAAAGGCCATTACTTCATCTTTTTCAGGTCTCATTGCTTTCCCCCTTTCCCATCTTCTGTATTGGCGGTGACTACTCTATTACGCCACTGAGAAATTCATTCACCGTATAGGTTCTGCCGGGCGGAAGGACAATATTGGTATCAGCCGCTTCTATAATTGCCGGCCCTTCCACCACATTTCCCGGCTCCAGCAGGCTTTGCTCGTAGATATCCGTGGAGTGAAAATGACCCAGCTCATCCCAGTAGGCGTCCCGTTTTCCTTTATAGGCCGCCGCCGGGGGTTTTGCTCCCTTCAGCGGGTACCTGGCGACTTCAAACTTAGGCGTAATATAGGCTGAACGGAGAATAAAGGTGGATATATCCACGCCGCCTTCCGGATAGACCGCCAGCGGACTGTAGGCTTCACTGTATTCCCGTTCGAATTGTTCATAAATGTCCCTGGCGTCATCTTCGTTGTGCACAAAGAGGTGGGGAGAGGAGACCCGTTTCATATTCAGCTGGCCTCCGTACCTCATCTCCAGTTCAAGGGAAAAGACGGCATCTCCGGGCGAGATACCCTGCCCTTCCAGGTCCCTGACAGCCAGCCGCTGCAGTTCCTCCACCATCTGGTTGAACTGCTGGTATTCCGTGAAATATTCCTTTGTGAGTGGTTGCCGCATGACGATGTGGCGGGACATTTCATAGAACTGGACCATATCCATAACTGCCGAACCGAGAGCGCAGAAGACCGGGGTTTGCAGGAAAGTCACCACTTTCTTCACTCCGGCTTCGAAGGCGAACCCGCAGCAATGGGTCGGTCCGCCTCCACCAAAGGCGAATACGACGAATTCCCTTGGGTCATAGCCCCTGAGAACGGTCTCCTTGAATATCTCTCCGGCCATGTTTCCGTCAACCACCTTTTTAATCAGCCAGGCGGCTTCCTCCACCTCCAGCTGAAGAGGTTTGGCAATCTTTTCCCGGATTGCATCTATCGCTTTCTGGCGGTTAATCATTATCTTCCCGCCGTGGAAATAGTCAGGGTTAACATAGCCCAGGACGACATCGGCATCTGTCACCGTTGGTTCCGTCCCTCCCAGGTCGTAGCAGGCCGGCCCCGGCATTGAGCCGGCGCTTTGAGGGCCTATCTCCAGCATGTTGGACATCATCGGGTCCAGATGGGCAATCGAACCGCCGCCGGCCCCGATAGATTTGGATTCCAGCATGGTTATTTCCACCCCCCAGTGATCGATAACCGGTCTGAACTGGTAAAACCGGGGACTGCCGTCTACCACCATACCCAGGTCAAAACTGGTGCCGCCGACATCTGTGGAGATGATATTGTTAAATCCCTGTACTTTGCCGATATAAGCGGCCCCGATAGTTCCGGCGATCGGGCCGCCGTTGTAGGTATTGAGCGCGGTCGTCCGGTAGACCTCGGCCATTCCACCGCTGTTATGCACCATCATCATGGCCCGTTTGTACCCCGAGCTTCTCAGCTCATCACTCATTCCCTTGAGTTCATCGGCCATAGACCGCTGCAGGTAGGCGCTCAACATCGTGGCTACCATCCGGGGATACTCCCGCCATCTGGGCAGCACCTCGCTGGATAAAACTACCAGCATACTGCCCAGGTAGGCTTCCGGATACTGACGCTGAATAAGTTCCCGTATTTTCTGCTCGTTGACCGGATTTGCGTACGAGTTTATCAGACAGATTACGAATCCCTGGGCACCCTGGTTTACCAGGTAGCGCAGTTTTTCCAGCACATTTTCTTCATCCAGAGGCCTGACCACCTTGCCGTCAGCCGCTATTCTCTCCTTGATTCCTACTATCATGTGGCGGGGGATTACCGGTTCCGGTTTCTTCATCTTGGGCAGGTTTCTCATCTGGCTGATGGGGATGCCATCTCCCCAGGAGCCGCCCCGCCCGGCGGGCAGGGTGTCTTCAAAACCCTCGGTAGTAAACAGACCCAGCCGGGGGCCCTTTCTTTCAATCAGCCTGTTGATGGCCAGGGTGGTGGAGTACCTTATCATTTCTGTTTCTTCCAGCAGAGTCTCAAGAGAAATATCCAGTGAGACAACCGTCTCCCTGAGGGCCTGCATGAAACCCCTGGAAAGGTCATAAGTGGTCGTCGGCGCTTTGCCGAAGACCATTTTGTCACCGTAAATAATCAGGCAATCGGTGAAAGTGCCGCCGATGTCCACATTTATGCTGGCCGTGGGGTTCGAGCTGGCACCGGTATTTTTATCCGGCCGGAGTGCGGTCATTATTTTTCTCTCCTCATTATTCAGCCCCGGCGGAGGCGTGTTTTTTCTTGAGTTTATCTATATCAATCTCTATATCGTAAGTAAAGGGGTGTCCCGGGGGCAATACCTCGTTTTCCACCATAACAGCGCAGGAGGGGCAGTAAAACTCTACGATGCGGCAAATCTCCGGGTCAGGGGCAAAGCTGCCGTCCTCCAGAATGGGATCGAAAATAGTCCTGGGGTCACGGTCATAGACCACACAGCCTTTCTTGTAATTTTCCCTGGCTGATATCAGTTCCCGGCCGCACCGGTTACAGCACCACTTTTCTTCGTCAAGGTCTATATCCAGGTATTCCGTTATCTGCACTTTTTGTCCCATCGGTTTACTCCTCTTCCATTACTCCGTTAAGACGGGAATCAATCCGGTAGCTGATACCGGGAGGCACCAGGATAGTGGTATCCGCGCTTTCTACAAAGGCCAGGCCTTTTACCACATTTCCGCATTCCAGCTTGTCCAGGTCGTAGACCCGGGCGTCCTCCAATTTTCCGTTCCACCGGGCAGCCCGTGTGCCCTTGAGGGCTTTTTGAGAGTCTTCTCCAACCGCAGAATGTTCCGGAAACTGGGGATGAGTCAGCTGGCAGGAAGCCTGAAGTCTTAATTCATTCACAGATACCGGGGCGTTTTTATCGTCCGACCCGGCCTCGGTCCGGTACTGGGCGAGCAGGGCTTTCACGGCCGCCCCGTCTTTCAGGGTGATTGGCGTCCAGCGTACTATCGCCGGAGTGGTTGAATCACCGGAACTCATCACTACCTCAAGGTTAAACGAGACTTTGTCTTTCTTAAACCCTTCACCCTCCATATCAAAAACGGCGTCAACCATCATTTCCCGGGTCACCCGGTTAAATTCACGGAGGGTCGTGTCATCAGAGTCCGGCGTCAGGGTCAGATTAGTGGCCGCGCTGTAATTATGACGCACATCCGTGCAGGATGACCCGAAGGCGCAGAACTGGGCGCCGAAGGGGAAGAGATATATCCGGCCAATGCCGGCTTCCTGGGCGATACCGGGGCAGGCCAGCCCTCCGGCTCCCCCGAACGCAAACATGCTGACATTTTCTGCTTCCAGCCCCTTTTCGCTGACGAATTCCCTGACAGATTGGGCGGACTGGGAACTCATCTCTTTAATAATTGCCTCCGCCGCCTGTTCAACGGTTATATTCAGGGGGTCGGCAATCTGTTCTTTTATAATATCCCTGGCCAGGGCCACGTCAAGCTTTCTCCTGCCTCCCAGGAAATAATCAGGGTCTATATAACCGAGCGTAACCCAGGCGTCAGTGACCGTGGTATCGCTGCCGCCGAGCCCGTAACTGGCCGGCCCCGGTATGGCCCCGGCGCTGTCCGGCCCCACTCTTATCTGCTTTGTTTCGGTGTCCAGCCAGGCCACGGAACTGCCCCCGCCGCCGATAGAGATGGTTTCGATTACCCATTCTTTTACCGGGACACCCCCCATCGTCCGGTTGGCTGTGTAGCAGGGCTCCCCGTTAATGACAAGCCCGATGTCCGTGCTGGTACCGCCCACATCCACGGTTACAACATTCTCCAGACCGTACATTCGGGCGATATAAGCCGCCCCGAACAGACCGGCCGCCGGGCCTGAATCGCAGGTATCGATTGCCTTTGTCTTGGCCACCCGGGCTACCCCGCCGGTGGCGTGACCGATTAAAAGCGGCCATTTATAGCGGCGGTCTCTGACATCATCATCCGCCTTGTACAAATAATGGGCCATCTCCCGGTGGATGTAAGCGTCTATCAGGGCTGAATTGGTGCGGTAGAGGTCGTCCACCTCACTGCTTACCTCCGTGGAGAGCAGCAGGGGGACCGAGCCCAGATAATGGGCGGGATAATCATCAAGTATTATTTCACGGCATTTTTTTTCACTGGCCGGGTTCAGAGGGGCTTTGGCCAGGCTTACCACAATCCGGCGGGCGCCTTTCTCCAGCAGGGTTTTGACAGCGGCCAGCACCTCGGTGCCTCCGGGGAGGCGTACAGATTCGCCGGTCCCGCTGACCTCTTCGTCAATCCCGATTATCATATCCCCGGGTATCAGGAAATCGATTGCCGGGTTGTTAGTACCCTTCTGAGCGTAGGCGTTCTCTCCGACCCCGCGGGTCACCAGCAGTCCCAGCTTGGGGCCCGAGGCCTGAATCAAGGCGTTGGTACCGATGGTGGTGGATAACCGCAGGGTATTGGTCTGAGTCAGCAGCTGGCTGGCGGATTCAAAACCGAATTTACGGGCTGCTTCCTCGATACACTCGATGAAGCAGAGCGTCCGGTCGTGCGGTGTGGTCTCAACTTTTGCCAACTCAATCCGGCCGTCGCCTCGCACAAAGCCATCCGTGAAGGTTCCGCCGGTATCAATATCTATGCTGAATTCCACTTTTCCTCCTCAGGTCTGCTGATTGCCCCTGATGACCCCCATAACTTCGTGCATATTCTTTACGCTGGTTCCAAAAGGCACTTCCCATTCCGTGGAGAGGAAAAATCCCTTCCCCCGTCGGGACAATAGGCCCCTGGTAAACTCACCAGTCTCTGAAGACGAGCCGCACAAAGCCGATTCCGTTATACTCCCGGAATAGCACTTATTATGTTTGACGGACGCGTCTCTTAATTGATTATCGCCGATTTCGCCGCTTAAGGCCAGTCCGTCAGCCTGTAAACCCAGGACCGGCTCTGTGTGGTCACCGGTACATCCCCTGCTTAATATCAGGGTGTGAACATTATAGAACCCGGCAACATTCCAGATACTGCGTAAAGGGGCCAGGGCTGCCTGGACCCGGCCGGGATGGAGCTGCCCCACCATTTCTTCGGCAATTACAATTACGTCCACGCCTAACTCGCAATACAGACGGCATAATTTAAGGCCGATACTCCCCGCCAGGGTGACAACTTTCATTGCCTCTTCTGAGTCCTGGTTCAGTTCGGTTATCAGGTTTCCGCCTCTCAAATGCCCGGCCAGGGTTAGGGGTCCGGTAATCAGGGCGATAATAGCCAGGTCTTTTCCCTTGATTATATTCAGTCTTTTGGTCGCCTCTATGACTACCGGGAGCCGACCCTGATTCTCGATATTGGAGATATCCAGGTCTTCTATGGCTGCTCCGTCTCCCAGGGGGTGGCTGACTACCCTGGGTAATGCTCCATCTTCACTCCAGTCCACTTTACAGCCACAGGCCTCCGCTTCCAGGCTGGGGTCGAAAATATTAACAATTGCGTCATAGCCGAATAGCTTCTGAGCGTTGATGAGTCCCCTGGATAAAGCTCCCGCCTCTGAGAGCATCGCCTTTACCGGAACCTGTTCCAGTTGGGCGGCGAAACTGCAGACCCAGGGGATAAAGGGAACCCTGGGGATATCCTTGAGCTGGAAAAGGCCTCTGACCAGCTCTTTGGAGGATTGATTCACTTTTATTCACCAGCTTTCAACTATCTCTTTAATAAACTTTCAGAACCCGAAAATACCGGTAAAATGGTGGGCATTGAGAAAAGGTAATTTAAGTCAATAGTATTGCATATATTGCCTGTATCATCAAGTTCTAGCCCGAAAAAAGTTTTGCCCGTTTCTGGTTTTGCTCCCCGATATTGACAAACCCTGAAATTAAAAATAAGCTTCAAGCCGGTGGTGCCGGTTCCGGAAAAACCCGCTGCGATTCGCCGGGCAGTCCGAAATACAAATTAAGGAGACAGCCATGTTGGAAATTCAGCGGCGAATGGATGAAGGGAAATTAACTTCCCGGGAGCTTGTCTCGCAGGCTCTTGAGAGGATAGAAAAATTAAACGAGAGGTTGCTGGCCATTCTGGCGGTGAATCCGGAGGCTACCGAGATTGCGGCGGAGCTTGATGAGGAGCGGAGGAAAAATGGCCCCCGCAGTTTAATGCACGGCATTCCTGTAATCATTAAGGACAGCATTGCCACAAAGGATAAAATGGCGACCACCGGGGGCACGGTTCCGCTCGAATCTTTTTTCTCATCCAAAGATTCCTTCCTGGTTGGCAGATTGCGCCAGGCCGGGGCGGTCATCCTGGCAAAGTCCAATCTGCACGAGCTTTCTTACGGCTTTGCCACTTTAAGTACTCTGGGAGGGCAGACCCTGAATCCCTATGCGCTTGACCGGCAGCCGGGCGGCTCGAGCGGGGGGACAGCGGTGGCGGTTGCCACGGAAATGGGGGTTGCCGGTATCGGTGAAGATACGGCCGGCTCAATCAGGGTGCCGGCTGCTTTTAATTCACTGGTGGGCATCAGGCCAACCGTCGGCCTGGTCAGCCGCACAGGTCTGATACCCATCTCGCCCAGTCGGGACACGGCCGGGCCGATAACCCGGACGGTTACTGATGCCGCTATAGTACTGGATGTGATAGCCGGTTACGAACCGGCCGACCCTAGCACGGCCGCGAGCGTCCGGAAAATTCCGGAAACCTACACCGCTTTTCTGCATAAAGATGGGCTGGGTGGCGCCAGAATCGGGATTGTCAGGGAGTTTTTTGGTACCGAAACAGACAGCTCCGCGGCGGTAAATGGAGTGATTAACACGGCCATTGAAAAGATGCGGTCTCTTGGAGCCACTGTAGTCGACCCGGTGGAAGTACCCCAGCTGGCTGATATAACAAATCGTGAGAAATATGTCTTTGAAGGCCAGGCGGAGTGGCAGCCCGCTTTTAACGAGTTTCTTAAGTGGGCTGGAGATGCTGCCCCGATAAAAAGTTTCCGGGAACTGGCTGAATCGGGGAAAGTAGGAGCTCATGTGATAAAAATGGTAACAGATGCTTTACAGGCCGCCCCGCCCCAGGAAGACATCAATTACCTGAAGACACTTTCGTTTGCCCAGAAGTTGGCGGAAACAGGCATTCATCAGGTAATGGCCGAACATAATCTGGACGCCCTGGTTTACCCGGCTGTAAAGGAGCCACCCGCGTTAATTGGTGAAATGCAGACCGGAACCGTTACTACCGGTCTGGGCGCCCGCGCCCGCTTTCCCAGCATCGTGGTGCCTGCCGGTTTCACTGATGAAGGACTCCCGGTAGGCATTGAATTTCTGGCCCGGGCATTTGAAGAACCGCGCCTGATTGAACTGGCTTATTCCTTCGAGCAGCAAACTCATTACCGCAGACCGCCTGAAGTGGGATAGATGCAGGGGTCTGGGGATAAGTAATTGTCTTGCTACTTTACTTCCTCTCCCTCGTTTACATCGTCAAGCTCGCCTCGCTGCCCCTGACGGAATGACCTTAAGCCCTTGCCAATTGCGCCGCCAACCCAGGCAGGGTTTTTATGTATAACGAACGTCCCTGTTTATTTAATTGTAGCTAGAGGGTAAAGCACCTGTCAATATTGTCCCGCGCTTGAACCCCGATTCTATTGGGCATAATGGGATCTTTTGGTCATTCC
>JAZFUC010000253.1:0-6987 GCA_036446995.1 Dehalococcoidales bacterium
TTGGCCAGGGCAACCTTTTTCCCCGCCCGGACGGCCGCCAGAGTCGGGGCCAGGCCGGCTTTTCCTGAAGTCGCCACCACCACTATATCCACTTCGTCAAGGCAGGCCATTTCATCCAGAGATAAGAAACGGTGTTTGGTACCGCTCCGGGTCGGCTGGTTTTCGGTTTCCTGGCAGTAGACAAAAGCGGGATTGAATTCTTTAATCTGCTTATTAAGAAGCTCCTGGTTCCGCCCGGCGGCCAGCCCTATTACCTTAAAAATACCAGGATGAGCTCGCACCACCTCAAGCGTTTGCCGGCCAATGGAACCGGTCGAACCGAGCACGGCTACATTCACTAAATCACCACCCATAGAATATATTATTCCCTGTACGGAGAAAGATTACAACCCTCATGGCGGCCGCTAAACACAAACATTTCCTCTTCAAGATGAGAACCCCGGGGTACAGCCACGGATTTTAAGTTTATCGTTCAGACAGGAAGAAGGACTTTGAAACTTCTCGGATTTCTCACTGAATGACGAACACAATATAATAATAAACGGCCGCACCGCCAAAAAGAAGGCTATCCAGGCGGTCCAGAAAACCCCCGTGTCCCGGCACCATGTTACTGGAGTCTTTCACGCCCATTCTACGCTTGAACAAGGACTCAACCAGGTCTCCGAGTTGTCCGAATAAACTGCCCAGCAATCCCAGGACAATTGCCTGTCCCCAGCCGATAGGGACGCTCAGAGGTGATGGCAGGGTAAACAGCAAACTGACGACCACGGCTCCGCAAATGCCGCCGATAGCGCCTTCCCATGTCTTGCCGGGACTGATGCCGGGAGCCAGTTTATGCCTGCCAATGGCATTCCCCGTGAAAAAGGCGGCCGTATCAGAAGCGAAAGTAATAAACAGTATAAAAAGTACCCAGTTCCTGCCCTCCCCGATATCTCTCATGGCTACCAGGTGGCTCAACAGCCATCCAATATATATTACCCCGACAATCGTCCACACCCAGCTTGCCATTTTTCCCGTGTTTCCCGGACGTATGAGAAGCCAGAATGATGGCAGCACCAATGTCAAAGCCAGGGGAATAAAAACGACCAGTTTTAAGTTAAGAAATGGTTCCAGTGCTTGCAGCAAATCACCATTACGGCTGATAATGAAAATCAGGGTGAGAAATATTCCCAGGTAAGGGAACGCAGGTACGGAAGCACTGGCCGTCAGACGGTAAAACTCGATAACCGCCAGGACGCCCCATAAGGCGAAAATTATGGTAAACCAGGGTAGCGGCTGTTCGAACCAGACTGCTGCGAACAGTAAAGGAACCCCCCAGAGTGAGGTTATGACCCTTTTCTTAAACATGCTCCTCTAATTATGGTTATAATCCGCCAAAACGTCTTACTCGCCGGCTATAGGAAAGTAAGGCCTTATCTATATCTTTTTTACCAAAATCAGGCCACAGGACTTTGGTGAAATGGTATTCACTATAAGTGGTCTGCCAGATGAGGAAATTACTCAACCGGGTTTCGTCTCCGGTGCGTATAAGCAGGTCTACATCAGGCATGCCGGCCGTATACAGATAGTTGTCAATAAGCTTTTCGTCTATCTTATCCGCCGGCACTTTATCCTCAACCATTTTTTTTATAGCGTCCACGATTTCAGTCCGGGCGCCATAGTTAAAGGCAACGTTCAGAGTCAGACCGGTATTATTCCTGGTCAGTTCAACTGCCCCGGTTATAGCTTCTCGCAGATACAGGGGAAGTTCTTCCAGCCGGCCGATATGACAGAGCCTGACGCCCTTTTCGTTAATCTCGGCCGCCGTATTCGCTATAAACTCACCCAGTATCTGGAACAGGCCGCTAACCTCGTCATCGGGGCGGCTCCAGTTTTCCGTTGAGAAGCCGTAAATAGTGATATATTTGATAGGGTATTCGGAGAGATAATCAACCAACCGGTGCATATTTTCGGCACCGACTTTGTGGCCGGCCAGCCGGGGTAATCCCCGCCGTTCCGCCCATCGGCCGTTGCCGTCGGGAACTATAGCTATATGAGTGGGAAGCTTATTAATATTTTTTAGTGATGATTGATTGGAAGACATGTAAACTCACTGGCCGAATTCATACCTGGCTAAGTTCTGTCTCTTTACCCTGCCCCACCTGCTCGATGTCGGCAATAAATGTATCGGTAAGCTGCTGGACCTGGTGCCCGGCCCGCTCTCGCTCATCCTGAGAAATTTCTTTATCCTTTTCAAGCCCTTTTAGCTCTTCCATAGCATCTCGCCTCAGGTTGCGCACCGTTATCCTTCTCTCTTCAATGCGATGGTGGACCGCCTTTATGAGTTCCTGCCGCCGTTCATCGGAAAGAGGCGGGATGGCAATTCTGATTATCTTGCCATCACTGGACGGATTAAGCCCCAGGTCAGAGGAAACAATAGCCTTTTCGATGTTCTTGATACTGCCCGGATCCCAGGGCTGTATGACAAGAAGACGTGCCTCAGGCACGGAAATACCGGCAATCTGGTTCAGGGGCATCGGGCTTCCAGCATAGTCAACCTTCAGGTGCTCAATCAAAGCGGGAGAGGCCCGCCCGGTCCGGATAGTGGCCAGGTCTTGCTTCAGGCCGTCTACTGCCTTCTCCATTTTTTCTTCAACACTAAATAGAGTATCGCTAACCATTCTGTTTCTCGCTGGATACCATGGTGCCGATAAGCTCGCCCTTAACCGCCTTTTCCAGGCTGCGGTTTTCTTGGAGGTCGAACACGATTATGGGTAATTTATTCTCCAGGCAAAGCGAGAGGGCAGTAGCATCCATCACTTCCAGGCGTAAATTCAGGGCTTCCATGTAGGTCAGTGAGGTAAACTTCTTGGCTTCGGGATGCTTTTTAGGGTCAGCATCATAAATACCATCGACATTATTCTTGGTCATCAGCAATACTTCGGCCTCAACTTCAATAGCCCTTAAAGCACCAGCCGTGTCAGCTGTCATATATGGATTTCCGGTACCGGCCGCGAAGATGACAACTCTTCCTTTTTCCAGGTGGCGGATAGCCTTGCGCCTAATATAAGGTTCCGCAATTTGCTGAATGTTAATGGCTGCCTGGGTCCGGGTATCGACACCCTCTCTCTCTAGAGTATCCTGGAGGGCAATTGCATTAATAACCGTGGCCAGCATTCCTGCGTAGTCCGCGGAGACTCTGTCCATACCTTCCTTTTCCGCCTTGGCTCCCCGCCATATATTGCCGCCGCCAACCACTATCGCTATCTGCACGCCCATTTCAATAACTTTTTTTATCTGCTGGGCGACTTTTTCAAGAGTACGCGCGTCGATACCGTAATCCTCCGCTCCGCTAAAAGCCTCACCACTTAATTTAAGAAGCACACGCTTATATTTAGTAGTCATCAGCCTTCTTCGGATGCTCCCTTGATTGGATTGGCTACCCGCCTAGTTCAAATCTGGCAAATCTGCTTACTCTGATATTCTCTCCTACCTTGGCAATAGTCTCGTTAATCAGATCCTGGACGGTTACATTAAGGTCTCTGATATAAGGTTGAAAAAGAAGACATTCCTCCGCCAGCACTATTTCTTCCCCCTCGGGAAGGGATTCTTCCGAAATAAACCGGGGAGGCATAGCTGTTATCTGCATGGCCAGGTTGTGGGCCAGTTCCTTAAACTCGTCTGTCCGGGCCACGAAGTCGGTCTCGCAATTCAGCTCAACCAACGCCCCGACGCGTCCTCCGGTGTGAACATAAGCCTCGACCAGCCCCTGGGATGTGGCCCTTTCCTTCTTCTTGTCGACGATGAAAACATTCTGTAGCTTTAGTATCTCCATCGCTTTTGCCATATCATGATCGGCATCAACGAGAGCATTCCGGCAAGCCATAATACCGGCCCCGGATAGTTCTCTCAACTCTTTTAATTTATCTGTCGATACGCTCAAGCCTGCCCCCCCCCTGATATCTCTTCCTTCGGTGAAGATGGAGGTGTGCCAGTATCTTGGGTATCTCCGGCCGGTTCCGGAGTAATCTCGCTTACCGGTTCCGGAATAACCGGTCCGACCGGTTCCTCGGGGACAAATTTCTCCATGCCATCGATAACGGCATCGGCTATCTTGTTGCAAATCAGCCTGATGGCCCGGATGGCATCATCATTGGCCGGAATCGGGTAGTCCAATTCATCAGGATTACAGCTGGTATCGGCTATGGCCACCACCGGTATCCCCATACGCCTGGCCTCAGCCAGGGCGATCCGCTCTTTCGGCGGGTCTACGATGAAGATAGCCCCCGGCAAACTGGTCATTTCCTTGAATCCGCCCATCTGCTTGTTCAGCTTGGCAATTTTCTTCTCAAGCTTTAAGGCTTCCTTCTTGGGTAATCGGCTGAACTCACCTCTGGCCATCTGGTCCTCCAGACGTACCAGGTAATCGATACGGGCCTGAATAGTGGTAAAATTGGTCAGCACACCGCCTATCCAGCGCTGGTCCACATAATACATTCCGCAACGCTTGGCAGCCTCGACAACGGACTCCTGCGCCTGCCGCTTTGTGCCGACAAACAGTATTTTCCCGCCGTCTTCAACCACCTGGCTGATAAAAGCGCAGGCCTTATCCAGCATGCTGGCAGTTTGTTCAAGATCAATAATGTGAATGCCCTCGCGCTTGGTGAAAATATACTGTTTCATACGAGGGTGCCAGCGACTGGTCTGATGACCGAAGTGCGCTCCTGATTCAAGAAGTTGTTTAATTGAAACGGTGTCCGGCAAGATTACTCCCCCTTTTAGCTTTTAACCAACATAAAGTATATCATACCAGATTGCAGTCAGCAACACTGATGAGAGGCAGATGAATCAAGCGTACCTATGGCAATTGACAAGGTCACTTCAAACCCCTATGATGAAATTCAGGAAGGGCTGGAGATAATCAAGATGCAGATTAGAAAAACCTATAAATCAGTAAACCCGGAACTACTATTTTCGGAAGTTAAGGATTTCACCCTCAAGCAGGGGGCAGTAGTTAATGACTCGAAAATGGAGACCTTTTCATCCCCCAATGACTCCTCATCGTTCATCTCCAGGGGGACTCTAACCTTCAGTGTTCCGAACAAAACCGGCAAAGGGAACAACTCGGGCCTAAGCGTGCACATTGTCGGTTCAGCAAAAGATGAGACCAAGCTGATAATGGATGTGGATGAGAAGCTTTTTCCCAAGGACAAGCTTGCCGCTTTACAGGATGACCTGGACTTTATTTTCAGTTCTTATGAAGTAAAATCAGCCTGAATTAGCCTGACTGCTTGTGGTCTCTTCCGGCTCTTCTTTAAGGTAAGCGTCTATCGCCTCAACGGCTTTTTTGCCTGCGCCCATAGCGCTGATAACTGTAGCCGCCCCGGTCACGATATCACCCCCGGCCCAGACCTTCGGCTTGGCGGTTAGTCCTGTGGCATCGTCAGCCACGATGGTTCCCCACCGGGTAGTTTCAAGTCCTTCCGTGGTCTGGGGGATCAACGGATTGGGGCTGTTGCCCAGAGCCACGATTACCGTATCCACATTCATCAGGAACTCGCTACCCTCTATAGGCACGGGGCGGCGCCGTCCGCTATCATCAGGTTCGCCGAGTTCCATTTCCAAACATTCCATGCCTGAAACCCAGCCCCGGCCACTACCCAGGAAACCGGTCGGATTGGTCAGGAATTTGAAGATGATGCCTTCTTCCATAGCGTTTTCCACTTCTTCCCGGCGGGCGGGCAGCTCGGCTTCCGAGCGCCGGTAGATAATGTAGACCTTGTCAGCGCCGAGCCTTAAAGCGCAACGGGCCGAGTCCATGGCCACATTACCGCCTCCGATGACGGCCACCTGTTTTCCGATCCTGATAGGGGTATCGTATTCGGGGTATAAGTAGCCTTTCATCAGGATAGTCCTGGTAAGGAATTCATTGGCCGAGTATATTCCGCAAAGGTTTTCTCCGGGCAGGTTGAGGAACATCGGTAAACCGGCCCCGGTGCCGATAAACACCGCATCATATTCACCGTCCAGCAGTTCGTCAACGGTGTCAATCTTGCCTATTACCGAGTCCAGTCTGAGTTCAGCTCCCAGAGAGGTAACATAATCCACTTCGTTCTGGACTATCTGCTTGGGCAGCCGGAACTCGGGAATACCGTACATTAATACTCCGCCGGCAACGTGAAGCGCTTCAAAGATGGTGACACTGTGCCCCAGTTTGCATAAATCAGCCGCCACCACCAGTCCGGCCGGTCCGGAACCCACCACGGCTACTTTTTTACCGGTCGGTTTTAGCTTCTCTTCAGGCGCGCTGGCCGCTTTCATTTCACCCGGGTGGGTGCGCTCCCAGTCAGCAATAAATCTCTCGAGACGGCCTATAGCCACCGGTGATTGCCTTTTAGCCAGGGTGCATACTACCTCGCACTGGGTTTCCTGAGGGCAGACCCGCCCACAAATACCGGGCAGGCTATTTGTGTTTTTTAAGACCTTCACCGCCTCCGGCATATCGTTTTCAACCATTGCCTGTATAAAATCAGGGATAGCTATGCCAACCGGACAGCCTCCGACGCAGGGACGGTTTTTACACTGGATGCACCGGCCGGCTTCTTCACTGGCCATTTCAGCCGTGTAGCCCAGGGCCACTTCTTCAAAATTATGGGCCCTCTTTTCCGGGTCCTGATGAGGCATTGATACTCTATTCAGATTCAATCCGGGCATTTATAGTTCTCTCCCCTACAGAATTACCACTGGGCGCAATTACGGCACTGATAAGTCAGCTCAGCTTCATTGCCTCCGGCGTAAGTACATCTTCTGGCCATCAGCATATCCCAGTCAACCTGGTGAGCGTCAAATTCAGGGCCGTCCACACAGGCAAACTGGGTTATTCCGCCCACGATAACCCGGCAGACTCCGCACATTCCGGTGCCGTCTATCATGATTGGATTAAGACTGGCCATGGTTTTAACCTCAAAAGGGCGGGTAGTGGCGGCGACCAGTTTCATTACACAGGTA
>JAZFUC010000254.1:0-3539 GCA_036446995.1 Dehalococcoidales bacterium
GCCCTGTTTTTCCAGCCTCCGGTATATCTGCACCCAGGCACAGTCCTTCTCTTCGTCCAGTTCGCACATTCCGTTTCTTCTTACTCCGCCGCAGGGCCCGTTCAGGAGGCCCTTGCCGCAGACGACAACCGGGCATATTCCCCCGGTCTTATCCAGAGTGCAGTCTCCGCAGCAGCTGCATTTTTCCACCCATACGCCCAACTCTGTGGGCACTCCCAGAAAAGTGGTATCCAGCCCCGGCATTACCGGCGTGTCATCGAACAGTTCGGCCAGAATCTGCGCTCCGGCTCCACAGCCCAGTGACAGAATGACATCAGCTTCCTGGGCCTGATCTCTCAGCGGCTCACACATCTCCAGCTCGCACTGTCTGTCCACACTGGACCGGAGGAACGATATTCCTGCCGTATCACTGTCTGCCTCTAATTCAGCCGCCAGGGCAGACACTTCTTTTGTCCCCCCTGCCCAGCAGACGCTGACACAGGTATCACAGCCGACAATCAATACTTTTTTATGGCCGGACAACATCTGTTTGATGTCTTCCAATTCTTTTCTCTTGCCAACTATCATTTTTTCCTCTTCAGTCCCAGGGTGCGGGATATCAGCTCCCTTGGCCGGCACTCGGGGCACCACATTATAATATTGGCGGGTTCTTTAGCTTCATACGGTAACATAGTTACCGCTTTTATTATCATGGGCTTGGGCAGGAAGCTGGCGCCGCAATCCGGGCACTCCTGGTATTCAAACAATACTTTTTCCTCGACTTTGGTAGCCGGGTCCCCGTCTTTTTCATCTGCTCCGGAGTATGTTATAGCTGCCTGGGGGCAGACATTAGAGCACCTGCGGCAATAAAGGCAGAACGAATAGTCAAAATTAACGCTTCCCTGCGTCCGGTTTTTCATTGCCTGAACTGTTATCGCCCCATATGGACAGGCCAGAGTACAGGCTCCGCAACCAATGCATTTGGAAACATCAAAGTTTAAATCCGCTCTTATTTTAATCTTGTTTTCCCCCGACAGGCTATGCCAGTTAAGGATTTTCTATCTGCGGTTATTATAAAGTATAGCACTATTTTAAGCCTGAAAGCGAGGTTTATATCCGATACACCTCACTGCTTGAACTCCGGTGATTGCTCCTAATAATAACGGCCCTTGTAAAAGGCGCAGGACAAAAAGAAGGTGCCGGAAGATTTAAATCTTCCGGCACCTTATCTCCTTGAACAATCGTCTGACCGTCTGCGGAACTACCGCCAGGCGTCTATGCTGTAGGCGGGAGAATAGCCGAACATTCCGCTGGGGCCGCCGGTCATGTGAACACAGACCTCTTCATCTGACCCGCAGATGATAATGCAGTTATCAGAAGGTTTGTTTCCCGCTACCGGTACCAAATAGTCATCGGGCAGCTCTTTCCAGGGTTTTCCCGATGTTCTTTCTATTCCCATCCAGCCATCCGTCACCAGATCTACCCAGGAGCGGTTCCGGTAGTCTTTCATGGGTTCAAGCCCTTTATTCCAGATATATTCATAAACGGCTTCTTTGGTCTTGAAACCCAGGTCGTGCAGGTGCTGGGCCATCTCGTGAACCATAATAAAGGTCCGCGCTCCCTCACGACCGCCGGCCCAGATTCCGGGTAGAATATAATCGAGCCAGTTGTGGGGTCCGGGTATGCCTTTGACATCGAGCCGCCTGGCGATCCCGCCGTGACCGCTTTTCTGAAGTGCCCGGTATCCCCCCGGGGAGAACTGGGCTCCGTCCATCCCCCCTTCAGTACTCATAACGAAGGCAACGCTCTCGTCCTTTTTGAATCCATACTCTTCATTCAGGCCCTTCCAGCCCTTCGGCAGACCCTCAGCGTATTCCGCGAAGCACATGCCGCCCCTGTTGACGGGACTGCCGATGCTGCTCATCCGATTGATGCCTGGAACTGACCCGCCAAGATTAATAGCCATAATCTGGTAAGCCCGGCCGATAGAGGAATTGGCCGGATTTCCGGGGCCAAGCATACCCAGGCCGGAGTTCATCCCTATTTCGTTGGCAATGGGACCGCTGACGCAGACCCATTGATTATTATAGACGGTTGTGCCTGTGGTGCAGCCTGATTCGGCAATGGACAGGACTACCGGCAGGTCCGCCGGTTTGCAGCCGGCCATCACTGCGTTTATAGCTACCTTTTCCACGGTGGCCGTGTATTTCATCGGCTGGAACCTGACCACATCTCCCTTTTCCATTTTATCGCCCATTCTGGCGGTCCTGTCTGACTGGTAGGTTATCACGTCATCGGGATTATGGCTGGTGCCTTTAAGCATCTCCCGGACCCGTTCTTCCGTGGGCACCCGGATGGGCAGGCCGTCCGTGTAGATTGAAATAGGGGCGTACAGCGGACGGGGCACATACCTGGTCTGCTGGTAAAAATCCTCCGCTGCGTCAAGGGTTCCTTCGAAAAGCACCCTTGGTTGGTGAGGCCGATGGACACCGCTCTCCTTTTCCTTTTCAGTCAGGGGGCGGGTTAAGGCTTCAAGCATGGGCTTAATCAGGATGTCGACCGCTTCCGGGCCGGGCAGGGTGCGGGAAGCGTGGAGATAGCGTACATTGGGGATACCTCTGACCATCGCCTCCTGCAATACCATTTGCTCCTGGTCTTCCAGGTCAACCAGTACGGTTGGTATGCCCGCTTTTTCAAGAACCGCTAAGTAAGGCAACTGCCTCCATACAGTGCCGCTTCACCAGCAGACCGCCTGTATCAGGCCATCGGCCGTTTTCATTTCCTCTTCCGATAAACGGGGCGGGTCCGTCCCGTATGTCTTTTTCACTCTCCATGTCACATTAGGATAATCACTCTTTAATCGTTTCTCTAAAGGTATGGTGATATCAGGCTCACCGGTGATACTGAAATAGATTTCTTTGCCGTCAAGGGTGTCAAGACGCGGGGCCAGGGGAAATGTTTGCACCGGCACCTGCAGTCCGACTGGATTGAGACATTTATATATCTTGTCTTCGGCCATTTTCACTCTCCTTATTCATTTACTAGGAATAAAGTGTAATATTCCGGCCGAGTGGTTGTCAAATTAAAAAGGTGATTATTATGGTGAAAAACAGCCGGTCTTGCATAAAAAAGGGGGGGCGCTTGAAATGCGCCCCCCCTGAATCCGGGTTAGCTATCCGGTATAATGCCGGCGGCTATCGCCAGACATCAACGCTGAAGGCAGTTCCCCGCCAGCCGGCCAGCTGCACGGAGGCCTCTTCCTGTCCGCCGCCGATGATTACGCAATTGAGAGAAGGGTCATCTCCTCCGGCCGGTACCATATAATCATCGGGCAGTTCTTTCCATGGTTTACCCGATAGCGGCTCCAGACCCATCCAACCGTTTCTGGCGAAATCAGGCCAGGACCGCTTCCTGTATTCACTCAAAGGTTCAAAGCTCTTTTTCCACATATATTCGTAAACATCGTCCTTGCTGTCGAAGCCTAAATCTTTGAGGTGCTGGGCCATTTCCGGCACCATCACAATCGTCCAGCCGCCCTCTCTTCCGGCCCAGAGGCCGGG
>JAZFUC010000255.1:0-3611 GCA_036446995.1 Dehalococcoidales bacterium
TTGCCAGATAACCGTTGTCATCTGGATAGACTCGGTCGGATAGCCGTAGCCTTCTTCAAAAATAAAATCGGCTATGGCGTTATTTATCCAGAGGGACTCAAACTGAGCATCAGCCAGTATGATGGTGGGTTTTTCATCATCTCCGGCTGCCGCGCAACCGGCGATTCCAGCCGCCAGTGATACCATCATCACCAGGGCCGTAAACATTACCCACCGTTTTTTCAAAAACTTAAAACCAATCATTATTTTTTACCTCTCTTTACTATCTGAATTCAAATTCTATTTTAAGCCGGCAGTATTAGCTCCGCCGGCGACCATCTCATCTAAATTTATTGTTCCCACTTCCTTTATATTTTTATAAATAAAATATATCAAATATTGAGCCATCTGCTGGCAAGTTTTAAGCAATGACACGCTGTGTCTGCCGTCCCTTGGCAAGTCCCTGGCTGACCCGGTCCAGAATAATGGCCGTAAACACAATGGCAGTGCCTGCTACTATTCCCCTGCCTGGTTCTACCCTGGCCAGTCCATTCAGCACTTCCACGCCGAGACCCCCGGCTCCAATCATAGAAGCCAGCACCACCATAGCCAGGGCCATCATCACCGTCTGATTGAGACCGGCTAACACGGTGGGCAAAGCCAGAGGAATCTGCACCTTGAACAGAAGTTGCCAGGAAGTGGCCCCGAAAGCCCGTGCTGCTTCTACAACGGAAGCGTCTACCTGCCTGATCCCCAGGTTCGTAAGGCGGACAATAGGAGGAATAGCGTAAATCAGGGTGGCCATAACCGCCGGGGTCATCCCCAAACCAAAAAGCATAAGGGCCGGAATCAGATAAACAAAGCTAGGCATTGTCTGCATTCCATCCAGGATAGGACGCAGAATACTATCAAAACGGTTACTTTTAGCGGCCGCAATACCGACGGGTAATCCTATCACCACGCAGAGCAAGGTGGAAGTGAGCGTGATAGCCAGAGTCAACATCAGGAAATCAATCAGCCCCATAAGGCTCATAAGGCTGAGGAAAATAACTGAAATTATACCAAACTTTAGGCCGGTCACCCGCCAGGAGACCAGGCCGGTACCTATAATAACCAGCCACCAGGGAAGCCAAAGCAGAAAATTACGGAAAGGAATTAAAATGCCCAGGACTACCGTCCTGATTCCAATGAAGAAAGTTTCCCAGTGGATTACCACCCAATCCACCACGCCATCTATCGCCTTGATTACTTCCCATCTGAAATCCCATTCCGAAGGGTAATCTAGAAAGGCGCCGGGGTCTTCTCCAGCCGGTACGGTGCCATAAACAGCCGAGATACCGAGTACCAGCAGGGCAATAAACAAAACCCCTATAACTGCCTTCACCGCTAACGGCAGGTCGGATAATTTACCGTCTTTACCTAATACGCCCCAGAAATTGCGGGGACCGTTTTGAACATCTGATGAGGAATCTTCAGTTATTTCTTTTTGCATTTATAAATAAATTCACCGTTTCAATCAATTTCCGTTACTATCACCCGATTGCAGAGAGGATATTAAATTGGCCCTGTTCACCACGCCGAGCAGACGATGCCTGTCATCCAGTATGGCAACCGGTAAATTACCTTCGGCAACCAGAGGCAAACACTGTTCGGAAGGCGTGTCCGCATGTGCGGACGGGTAATCCTGCTGGGCAATTTCTCTAACCTTGGAAACACCATTCCTGGCTGAAGAAATTACTTTCTCCATTGTTGTAATGCCGATGAGTTTACCGTCAGTCTCGGTAATAAAGGCCACAGTAGCCCGCTTTTCCTTCATCTCGTCAAGGGTGCTCTCGATGCTGTCGTCACCCACCACCACCACGGGAGCTTCCTCCATGATGCTGGTCACCGGGAGAACCGACCCCAGCGGGACATCTTTAACAAATTCACTCACGTAATCATCCGCCGGCTGGGTCACAATCTCCTCGGGAGTGCCAATCTGCACTATTTCACCATCTTTCATGATGGCTATCCGGTCACCCAGCTTGAGCGCTTCGAGCAGGTCATGAGTGATAAAGACCACTGTCCTTTGCATCCTGGCCCGCAGGGTGATAAATTCGTCCTGCATCTGGCGTCGAATGAGCGGGTCCAGGGCGCTGAAAGGCTCATCCATCAGAATTATCTCGGGGTCGGAAGCAAAGGCCCGGGCCAGGCCTACCCGCTGCTGCATGCCGCCGCTGAGTTCATGTATCCGGCTCTTTTCCCAGCCCTTCAAACCAACCAGCTCCAGGGCTTGCAATACCTTTGCCTGCCTTTCGTCCCCGTGCTCATTGCGTATCTCCAGACCGAAGGCCACATTATCCTGAACATTACGGTGTGGAAGAAGTCCGAAGTTCTGAAACACCATACTGAGTTTGTGGCGGCGCAGTTCTCTGAGCTGATTGTCATCCATCTTGGCAACATCAGACCCGTCTATCATAATCGTGCCTGTGGTCAATTCGATGAGGCGATTAATCAGACGGACGAGGGTGGATTTCCCACTCCCGGAGAGGCCCATAATAACGAATGCCTCGTTTTCTTTGACTTCAAAAGAGGCATTCTTCACGGCTATGACATGACCCGTCTGTTCCAGGACTTCCTGTTTGGTTATGCCGTTACCGGCCATTTCCAGAACACTTTCCGGATTGGGGCCATATATTTTCCAGACATTTTGGCAAAAAATTCCCGTTCTGTTTTCAGACATACTACTCCCTTGGGAAAATTTCTATAGCGTTGGGGCGACATTACGATGTTGGGACAACCGTCCACCGACGAGGCTCATTAACTGTGGAGAAAGGATATTTGGTTGGGTCTCTCCTGTTAAATTTCGTATACTTTACCAAGAACAGGATTTAATGTCAAAGGTGCTGATAGCCGCTTTGGCATAATCTGTATAACTAGCATATACGCTTACAGGCGTTTTCAGGCGGTTAAGGGAAATATTCGTCCATCCTTTATAAGTGGGAGGTCTTTATAACTGTGATTATCTCTTCCATCAGCCTTAATTTCAGGGGCCGGAAATCTTTGAACGGAAATATAATAGCTTTTTCGTGCTATAATTCGCCACCCGGTATTGGAATTCAGTATAATAAAAACCAATAAGCAGAAAGAGGAGATAGAATGGAACTTGTTGAGGCCGTCAATAAAAGAAAGACCTGCCGCGGTTTTAAGACCGACCCGGTATCCCAGGATATCCTGCGGGAGATAATAACCAATTCCCTGAGAGCTCCCTCCTGGGGAAACACCCAACCCTGGGAATTCGCAATAGCCACCGGTAAAGCGCTGGAGGGAATCAAACAGAGTTTCGCCGATAAAGCGGCTGAAGCCCCGGCTCCTGATTTCCCGTTCCCCGGCAAATTCCCGGACAGCTACCTTGCCCGGCTGCCTAACAGACCCCGGCCGCCGGCTGACCGGAGTGACACAGACCTGAGAACCGAAAGACAACTGAATAGCGCCCAGTTATACAAGACCCCCTGCATCATTTATATCTATACCGAGCGCGAAATGTACGAGCAGGACAACTATAATAATGTTTACGCCGTATTTGACTGCGGACTGATAGCCCAAAACATATGCCTGCTGGCCGTGCCCCACGGACTGAGTACGGTTATCGC
>JAZFUC010000256.1:0-3045 GCA_036446995.1 Dehalococcoidales bacterium
CCCGAAAGCCCCAAACATAACATTAATGATTGAGCGGTTCATTGCCTTGCACATGATACGGGTCAGGATAAAACCGGCCGCGCCGACCAGGGCCCCGCTGATAATCAGGAACATATTACCCAGCACGAATCCGGCGGCTGCTCCGGCAATACCGGAATAGGAATTCAGCAGGGAGATAACCACCGGCATATCCGCTCCCCCGATAGGTATAACCAGCAGCACACCCAGTATTATACATACCGCTGTCAGGGCCAGGAATACGGGGATATTACCCGGTGAGACCACCAGGAAGACCATCCCGGCCAGAACGGCCAGAAATATAACCAGGTTCCAGATATTCTGCAAGGGATAGGTAATCGGCCGGGTGCTGATTAACCCCTGGAGCTTTCCGAAAGCCACCATACTACCCGAGAGAGTGACGGCTCCTATCAGGACGGTGATTACAATAGTTATCGAGTTCTCCGCGATAAAGCCCTGCCCGAGGTCGGCTATACGGAAAAATTCGGCCCCGGCGATGAGGAGAGAAGCCCCCCCCCCAAAGCCATTATATATACCCACCATCTGGGGCATAGCCGTCATCTTTACGGTACGCGCTACCACCCCACCGATGATACCCCCGATGGCTATTCCAACCAGTATCAGAGTGTAATTAAGCACCCCTTTAAGCAGCAGGGTAACTATAATGGCAATCAGCATACCGATTGCAGCAAGAACATTACCCATCCTCGCCGATTTCGGAGCGCCCATACGCATCAACCCGACGATAAACAAAACAGCGGCAAGCAGATAAGCTGCCAGACTTAAAATCGGTATTTCTTCCACTATCTATACTCCTATCAACCTTTTTTGAACATCGCCAGCATGCGGTCGGTTACCATAAAGCCCCCCACCACATTAATAGTAGCCAAAATCACAGCGAACATACCCAGACCGATGCTTAAATTAAAACCCTCCGGTCCGGTAACTATGATTGCCCCAATCAGGCTCACGCCTGAAATGGCGTTAGCGCCGGACATAAGAGGCGTGTGCAGAATTGGCGGCACCTTGGTAATAACCTCATACCCGGCGAACATAGCCAGAACAAAAACATAAAATAAAAACATCATTTCTTGGGTCATGGTTTCTTTTTCTCCTTTCGGTTCCCCTTGCTTATTCTGAGCAGTTCAATCGGTTTAACCAATCCGCTCTTTAAACACGCCGCGGATTTCACCCTCGTGGGTGACGCAGCTGTCGTTAATGATTACGTCCTCAAAGTCCAGGCTCAAGGCACCCTCTTTAATCATAAGAAGAAGCAGCCCTGAGATGTTACGAGAGTACAACTGGCTGGCCTGCATTGCCATATCACTGGGCAGATTCAACGGCCCGCAGATAATAACTCCCTCTTTTACCACTTCTTTACCCGGCTCGGTCAGCTCACAGTTGCCGCCTGTCTCTGCGGCCAAATCAACAATGACAGAACCGGTTTTCATTCCCTGGACCATTTCCTTGGTAATTAATACGGGGGCCGGCCTTCCCGGGATGAGGGCCGTGGTGATGATGATATCAGACAACACCGAATGTTTCTGGAGCAGCAATCTATCCTGCTCCTGCTTGTCTTGCGTCTGCTCTTTAGCGTAGCCGCCGGAGTCCTCGGTATCCCCGGTTTCTTCAGGTTCAATGAAAGTAGCCCCGAGGCTCTCTACCTGCTCCTTTACCACCGGCCTGACATCGAAACCCTCCACCACCGCCCCCAGCCGCTTGGCGGTGGCAATGGCCTGCAACCCGGCGACACCGGCTCCCAGAATCAGGACTTTGGCCGGAGGCATGGTAGCCGCGGCCGTCATCATCATCGGCAAATACTTGCCCAGTTTACTGGCCCCGATAAGAACCGCCTTGTAGCCCGAAATGGAACTCATTGAAGAAAGGGCATCCATCCGCTGGGCGCGGGCGATGCGGGGAATAGCGTCCATACTGAAAGCGGTGATTTTCCTGGCGGCCAGTTTTTTTACCAGTTCGTGATTGACCAGCGGTTGGAGGAAGGTAATAAGCACAGCCCCTTCCTTCATCATATCCAGCTCTTCTTTGCCCAGGGCGTCATTCTTAACCGGCTGCTGCAGTTTGAGGATTACATCACTCTGCTTGAAGAGTTCTTCCGCGCCGGATACCAGGGTTGCTCCGGCATCTTTATAAACGCCGTCGTTTAAATAAGCTTCGGAGCCGGCGCCGGCTTCTACCAGCACATCGGCCCCGGCTTCTTTCAACTTGCCAACCATGTCCGGAGCTAAAGCAACCCTGCGTTCGCCCGGAACTATCTCTTTGGGAACCCCTATTTTCATAAACATCGCTCCTTGAAGCTTATTTACTCAGGTTTTGTCTATACCATTTTTCAATCTGAGCGGGATTGAGTGACAGGAGATATAAAACATAACATTTCCCATTCTAACTTTGAGGTAAGTGGTTGTCAATGCCCCCCACGGAGGCAGGCAGAGTCGTTTCCACTGAATATTTATATGCTATAATTGGAGATTGAACAGTACCGATCTTAAAACGCAGGGTAAACGGGTGAAAAACGATGCACTATCGGGCTAAAAGGAGAGATGAAAATGGCGGAACAATCCGATGAACTAAAAAAACTTATAGCAGTGTCAACAGACCTGGTGATGTCTGCCAAATTAAGGACTAAATCAATAGAGCTTATCGGGAATATCGGTACTCACGAAGCTCTTCTCGCTTTATTAGAGCTCGCGGCCAATGATAAATTAACCAGAAATGAACGGGAACTTACCCTCAAGTACGCCAAAAACATTATAAAATCAGAGAAATAGCAATCTCCCGATCTTCTATCCTCTCTTTTAATGTGTAGCTCAAAAGTTGCCCCAACTGCTATAATGTTTCATGTGGGGCTGTAGCTCAGCTGGGAGAGCGCCTCCCTTGCACGGAGGAAGTCAGGAGTTCGAGTCTCCTCAGCTCCACCATTCTAATTATTATTATCTCTCAACTAAATAAGGGGGAGCAGACTGCTCCCCCTTTTTGCTGTTTCTGGTTATTTGGTCGGGGCGAGAGGAT
>JAZFUC010000257.1:0-3695 GCA_036446995.1 Dehalococcoidales bacterium
CCCGCCTCCCGGAACTGCTCCAAAGAGTCCATTCCGCTCATCACAGACAGGCGGCTCTTCAGCCTGCCCGTTTCTTTAAAACGGTTAAATTGCCGCCAGCGGTTGATATCGTTGGTCACCGTGGCATCCTGGAGTGAGGTAATCCCCTGTGACAGGTAATGTTTATCGGCCAGCCAGATACCACTGTCCAGTTCCGCTTCCGACAGGGGAGGCATCACCTTGCTCCGGATAAAACCCAGCATCTCAAATAAAAGTCCGCTCGGCTCTCCGTTTTCAGTATCGCGGTCGATACGCCCCCCCGGCGGCTCTTCCGTTTCACCGGTGATACCGGCCAGGGAAAGGGCCCGGCTATTCAGGACGCAGCCGTGCAGCGAACTGTGGGAAATGACCACCGGATGGTCAGGGGCGGCCTGGTCAATATCCCAGCGGTTGGGGTGCCGCTTCTCAGCCAGATAAAACTCGTTGTAATCGGAACCGGTAATCCACTCCCCGGGAGGAGTATTTTCTACTTTACGGCTAATGGCAGCTTTGATATCTTCAACTGATTTTACGGCGAGCGGAGAGAGGTCAAGGCTGAGTTGTTTCCTCAGGAAGGAGAAGATATGGCAGTGGGCGTCATTGAAGCCGGGAGCCACTGTCCGGCCCTGGCAGTCGATTATCCTTGTTTTCCGCCCCCGGACTGACTCCACGCCCCCGTTATCAGTCACCAGTGATATCCTGTCGCCCCTGACCGCCACCATTTCACCGGCCGGTCGGGCCGGATCGGCGGTTATCACCCGGGCGTTTTTCAGAATCAGGTCGGCATCCGGCATTCTCTTTTTCTTCCTGTTTCAGAGTCAATATGATATTGACAGTATAATATATTTTGCTCTAATCAACACTCTCCGAGTTTCAACCTCGAGCCCGTAGAGAGTGAGATTTCCACTTAACGGCCCGGCGGTGCTACACTGGTTTACAGGCAGCAAACGGGGGTAAGCGGGGATGAAATTACCATGTATGACGGACCTGTGGCTTTTTGAGCAGCTCACCGCACCGGAAAGAAAACAGGTGCACGATATGGCCCAAAGGCTCAGTTACCGGAAAGGGGAATTCCTTTTTATGGAAGGAGACCCGGCCTCATCGGTGTTCCTGATATCCGCGGGCAGGGTCAGACTGTTCAAGGTCTCCGACGAAGGCAAAGAAATCGTCCTCGGTTTTTTAACCGTTCACGACCTGCTCGGGGAGGAAACATTGTTTGCAGATTCCCGGCGTACTTTTTCCGCCCAGGCGGTGGAGCCAACCCGTATCTGCGCCTGTTTTAAAGACGATTTTGAAGCTATGGTAGCCCAGAATTCATCTATCTCGAAGAAAGTGATTCAGACACTGGGGCAGAAACTCAACAAGATGGCCGAGCAGTTAAGCGATGTGGCCATACACGGCACCCGGGAGAGTGTTGCCCGCACCCTGGCTCGTCTGGCCCGGGAATACGGCGAAACCACCGAGGGGGGACGGCGTATTAACTTCCGCCTGACCCACGAAGAACTGGGCGCCCTGGTCGGCGCTTCCCGGGTAATGGTGACCAATGTTCTGAAATCACTGGCCGAGGCGGGGGTCATAAATAGCGAGGACAGCCAGCACCGATTCGTGGTCAGCCATGCCCTGATGGCCCAGATGGAAAACAACAGGGAGGCTGAAGTGTTGCCACCTCAGCCTCCCTGTCCCTGTTTTGAAACTAATCCCGAAGCTTAATCGGGGAACCCGGCCCGGTCAACGATAGCGCCGGCAATCTGCTCGGCGGACTGGATGGGGAAATCAGCGGCAGTGAGCAGTTTGCCCGCTTCGCCGGCCGTCACCTCGACATCGCCCGATTTACATTTGGTATCGGCCCCATTAGGCATAGCCGCCAGCAGAGCTTCCGGGCTTTCGATAGGAAAACTGGCCCCGGCCAAGGCACCGATAAGTTGGCTGCGAATATCCTCTTTCACAGACACGGTAGACACCTCCTCATTAAGTTATTATCTCCAGTTTAACAGGGGACAGCCGTGAGGTCTGTATAATTTTTTACAGCCCCAGCCTCCCCGCTTTTCTCAGCATTCTTTCTTGCGTTGCCAGATTTTGTATGCTACCATAATCTTGAGGCGAATATGACCACGGAGAAAACGAAAGCACTGGAGCTAGCCATAGGCCAGATTGAAAAGAAGTTTGGCCAAGGCTCGATCATGAAACTGGGAGAGTCTCCCACCATGTCACCCATAAAAGCTATCCCCAGTGGCTCACTATCGTTAGACCTGGCTTTAGGAATAGGAGGAATTCCCAGAGGGCGGATCACGGAGATATTCGGGCCCGAATCATCCGGGAAAACTACGCTGGGTCAGCACTTGATTGCCGAAGCGCAGAAGGGGGGCGGCATAGCTGCCTATATTGATGTAGAGCACGCCCTTGACCCTGATTATGCCCGCCGCTGCGGCGTAAATGTCGATGAGATGCTCATCTCCCAACCGGATACCGGGGAGCAGGCTCTGGAAATTACCGAAGCCCTGCTCAGGAGCGGAGCTGTTGACATAATAGTGATAGATAGTGTAGCCGCCCTGGTTTCCCAGGCGGAAATCGAAGGAGATATGGGGGACAGCCACGTTGCTTTGCAAGCCCGCTTGATGTCACAGGCCCTGAGAAAACTGGCCCCCGCCATTGGCTCGACCGGAACAGCCGTGATATTCATTAACCAGTTAAGAGAGAAAGTCGGCATTGTCTTTGGTAATCCAGAGGTAACCCCGGGCGGAAGGGCGCTTAAGTTCTACAGCTCGGTAAGGATAGATTTAAGACGGGCCGATACTATCAAGCAGGACAATGTGGCTGTCGGCAGTCATGTCAAGGCCAGGGTAGTTAAAAACAAGGTTGCCCCTCCATTCAGAACTGCTGAGTTTGACATAATGTTTGACCACGGGATAAGTCGGGAGGGTGACCTTCTTGACCTTAGCGTAAAGCTGGAGCTGGTGAGCAAATCAGGTGCTTTTTTCTCTTATGGTGACATTCGCCTGGGGCAAGGCAGGGAAAACTCCAAAAAATTCCTGATGGATAATCCTGAAATTGCCGGGGAAATCGAGCAGAAGATTAGAGCCACAGCTTTTACAGAACCTACTCCCGTAACCAGCGATTAGAAAATTCTTTTCACTGGTAGCTTAATAGAACTATATATCAGGTTAGTGTGAAGCTGAGGCCTAAAGTCTCGGCTTTATTTGTTTGAAAGGACCAAAAGGGCCGTAAATGAGGAAAATCACCGCCCTCCATAACGGAAAAGGACGGACGAAACGGGTAAGTGTATTTCTGGACGGCAAGTTTGCCTTCAGCCTGGAGCCTGAACTGGTGGCGGAAGAAAAGCTGGAGGTCGAGCAGACTCTGCCGGCTGACCGGATCAAAGAGATTGCCGCCTCAAATAACGTCAAGCGTTGCTATAACGCGGCTGCCCTTTTCCTCAGCTACCGCCCACACAGCGAGCCCGAGATAAGAGAGCGCCTGCACCGGCGCGGCTTTGATGATGACGGTATTGAGACGGTGATGGGCAAACTGAAAAGACAGAATCTGGTGAATGATACCGCCTTTGCTCAATTCTGGAAAGAGAACAGGGAATCTTTCAGCCCGCGGAGCCAATGGCTGACCAGGCTGGAATTGAGGCGTAAGGGAATAGACGACCAGATAATAGACGAGGCAGTGGCTAC
>JAZFUC010000258.1:0-4610 GCA_036446995.1 Dehalococcoidales bacterium
GTCAGTAGATTTCCCGAATTATCGTACAAACTTTCCTCAATCGTCGCAAAGTCTATCGACATCATCATGGCGCGGCGTACCCGGACATCGTAGAAAGGCAATTCCGGGTTGTTCGTCACGATGTACATCGGGGAAACGGCGGCGAAGTCCTGGGATATCTGAATCAGTTCCGGAGGTGCTGTACTTGCCAGCTGTTTGGCATCATCAAAGGCGACATCAAATATAGCGTCAATCTTGCCCGTCCGCACTGCGGCCAGTCTGGTGGACACATCAGGTATGATTAGCCATCTGACTTCGTCAATGTAGGGCAGTTGGTCGCCCTGACCGGGTCCGACCGGGTTCTTTAGCCAGTAGTTGTCATTCCTGACCAGGCGTGCGGAGCCATCGGCTACGTAGTCTTTGAGAATGTAGGGCCCGGTTCCGACCGCATTTTGCCAGTTACGCAGGTCACCAAGCTCCTCGACAACGTCCTGGGGTAACGGGAAGGTGGAATCACCGAACCGCTTGGCCGCTTCCAATACACGGGATACCGGTACGGTTACGGTTACTTCCCAGTCACCTGTTTTCTCAATAATTGCTGTCCTGAGCGCGGGATTCGCCCGGTAGATCATCGAATCGGTGCGGCGGGTAACCCTCATAAGAGAGAAAACCACGTCATCCGCGGTCACTTCCCGCCCGTTAGCTATCCGGGCGCCGGCGCTATCCTCGTTGATGGCCCAGTGGACACCCTGTCGGATGGTGTAGATAATCTTGCCAACGTCATTGGCGTCATCGACTACGAACTCGACGTTCTCAGCGATGAAGCCCATCTTGTGGTCGCGGACATCATAGCTGCTACGGAAGTCAGATTCTCCGGTGCCGTAGCCGCCGGCGTTCCCCTTGGACCAGTCACCGTCCCAGAGACGCTGCATGGTCAGGTCAAGGGTCATTCCGCCACCGACCCAGTCCCCCGGGTCAAACCAGGTTACATTCGAGTTGGCCGGGAGTACGATGGTGCCACCGTATCTCGGCTGGTCCGAATCAACTACTTCCTCTTCTTCAACTTCCTGTTCCCCTTGCTCCTGCTCCGCTGGTTTTTGCTCTTCCTGCTCCTCTTCTCCTCCTCCAACTTCTACCCCTGGTCCAATCGTCACTTCTACATCCTTTTGTCCGCAGGACACCGCCGCCAGGGACAGCGCCATAAGGCAGCCTACCACCACCCACACAATCTTTCTCTTCATCCTCATAAAAACCCTCCAAATATATTTTACCTGCTCGTATTATATCTATTGATAGTAGGCGAGGCGCTCATAAAGCTTGATTTACTATCAAATTATTTCAATTACACTTTCCAGCGACCGGGTCTGCGACTAAACCAGATTACCCCCAGGTTTTGGACGCGTCAATAAATACGTCTTCCCTGGAAGCAATATGAATTTAATCTTACTCCGGGCATATTGTCAAGGTATAGGCATATAATACCCGTTTTGTAATTATAATTAACCTTTTTTTATCATTAATAGGCACGGTATATCAGGGTGTAAAAGGTAATATTATTAGAAAATCTGTATAATCATGTGAAAAAGATACGCCTTTTAACGGGAACGTCAGCCTTAAATATTCAACATAAACCAACCCCGCTACCGGCTGACATTTTTATACCTGGCCAGCAGCTCCGGTTTGCCGGCCTTATTAAAAACCTCGGACGTTTCCCCTGAGTAAATACAGCCGGCCGGACATGCGTCAACACAGGCCGGGTTCAATCCCCGGTCCAGCCGGTCCGCGCAGAGGTCGCATTTCTCCGCCCGTCCCTTGTTGTCATCGAACTGCATCACCCCGACAGGACAGCCTTCCAGGCAAGACAGGCAGCCGTCGCATAGTTCCCTGTCCACCAGTACGATGCCGTCTGCCCGCTTGGTAATGGCATCCGCCGGGCAGACAGCCATGCAGCCCGGAGTGGCGCAGTGCAGGCAGTGGGCGACGGCGTACCTTAACTGGGGTCTGCCGTCTATCTCCTGAGGCCCTTCCGTGGTGACTTTTATCCACCTGGGACCGACAGGTATGTCATGTTCCTGCTTGCAGGCGACCTCGCAGGCGCTGCAGCCGATACAATCAGCCGTCTTGACGATAATAGCGTAGTCTCCGGCCATTATAGCCCCTCCCCGGCCGGATATATTTTGCAGAGAGAAACCCTCAGGTTGGTCGATCCCATGGCAGGGTCGTAACCGGCCGGGTCGTTATCGGTCAGGATATTGATATTGGATTTGTCCCAGCCGTGGTCCGGTGTTTTGATTTCCGGGTACCACCAGCCGTGAGGGGCGGCCACTACCCGGGGATCGATGCCGGTGGTGAGTTTGGCTATCTGCTTTACCCGGCCCCGGGGGCTTTCAATCCATACCCAGTTTCCGTCTTTTATGCCCTGTTTAGCCGCCGTATCCGGGTGTATCTCCACCTCCGGATAGGGCTGGAGCTCCCTCAGCCAGGGCACCATACGGTGCTCAGAGTGGTAGAGGGATTTGCTCCGGGCCCCGGCGTTGAGTATTAACGGGTATTCCCTGGCCAGTTCCGGGGTACTCACCGGGCTTTCCGGCGTCTCCCGGTAAGTGGGCAGCGGGTCATAGCCCCACTTCTCGAAGGTGGTGGAATAAAGCTCCACCTTCCTCGTCGGAGTGGAAAAACCCTTCTTTTCATATTTCTTATATTCCATATCGCCCTGGATATAGGGCATATCCTTTAATTTTTCCCAGGTCAGGCCGGACGGTTCGAGGATGTGGTCGATACCGTCCTCGACAGTATCGAACCACTTATTTTGAAGTCCCATTTTCTTGCCCAGCTCATTGAACATCTTGTGGTCTTGCCAGCACTCGCCAATCTGGACAATCTTTTTCATCGGATAGATGTACCCGCTGCGGACGTGGTAGTTGCCCAGATAGTTAAGCTCCAGCCAGGTGGAGGCCGGCAGGAAGATATCGGCCAGTTCGGCGGTGGGGGTCATAAAAAAGTCGGCTACGCTGAGAAAATCAACTGCACTGATGGCTTTATACACTTCCCGGGCGTTAGCCCGTGTTATCACCGGGTTGGTGCCGTGAAGCTGCAGGGCTTTAACCGGGTACGGTTTTCCGGTTAAGATAGCATCCCAGACCATCTTGGGGGTAACCAGGGCCACCCGGGTGGCCAGCTTGTAGGTATCCCCACCCAGAGTTTTGGCCCGCTGCCCTTCCGACATCTCCTGGGAGAGTCCGAACTGGCTGATGCTCCTTACCCTGGGCGGCACGAAAAAGACATTACCGCCGGGGGCGTCCAGGTTGCCGGTGATAGCCATCAGGTCGGTTATAATGCGGTTGCTATCGGTGCAGTTGATGTTTTGCTCGATAGCCACTCCCCAGTGGATGGCGGCCGGTTTGGTCTCGGCGTAGAGCCGGGCGGCCGCTTTTATCTTCTCAGCCGGCACCCAGGTAATCTCCTCCACCTTGTCCAGCGGGTATTCCCTGACCCGCTCAACGAACTCGTTCCAGCCGTGGGTATACTTTTCAACGAATTCTTTGTCGTAAAGGCCTTCACTGATAATGACATTGGCCATACCCAGGGCCAAGGCGGCATCCGTGCCCGGTCTGAGCTGCAGCCAGATATCGGCCCGGCCCGCCAGGTAGGTTAGCCGCGGGTCGATTACAATCAGCCTGGCGCCGTCGGCCAGGGCTTCCGGAACATTGTTGGAGCGGTACTCATCGGAATGGGTCCAGACTACATTGTTACCCCAGATCACGACGCATTTGGGCTTGCCGGCATAGTCTACCACCGGCAGACCGCCGCAGGTTATCAGGGTGGCCCCTATCCGGGATATGTAACACATGTGACCGGCCGTCAGTACGTTGGGTGTGCCCAGCGAGTTGGCGAAACGTAAAAGGAATCCGGCGTAGGCCCGTCCCGTGCCCTGCCCCACCACTATGGATTCAGGGCCGTATTCCGGTATTAGCTCTTTATATTTTTTGACAATGGTGTCCAGGGCCTCGTCCCAGGTTATCCGCTCCCACTTGCCTTCACCCCTCCTGCCAATCCTTTTCTGGGGATAAATCACCCTGTCCGGATGATAGACCAGCTGCTTGAAGGCCAGTCCCTTGGGACAGAGAGTGCCGTGGTTGCTGGGACATTCCGGGTCGCCCTCGATCCCGGTGATAACACCATCCTTAACGTGCACCAGTACGCCGCAGCCGCCGTGACAGCCCCGGCAGTTGCTCCTGATTACTTGTTCGCTCACTTCAGCCAATTATTGATTTCACTCTTTCTCTGTATCATCTACAGTTATATATAGTATCAAAATTTCAACCACATTTCACCCTGGACGATATAAAGGGGCAGAACTGCCACGGTGAAGTCAGTCTCGGCTATATTGACCGTAGAAACCGGGTAAGATTCACAGGGTATATGGTATGATGAGGGATTGAAGAAGGCGGTGGGAGTCGGGCAGGAGTTGTTTAAGCGGTGGATTTTTACGAGGCGCCTGAGTCATAATGTACCTGAAAAATAGACAGGAGGTAGATTGATGGGAATCGCCAGGGGAAGATTTGTTATCGATACGCACGTTCATTCCCTCCGTCTGGCGCTTAAATGGAAAGAGCGCGGGGTTAAACCGG
>JAZFUC010000259.1:0-3263 GCA_036446995.1 Dehalococcoidales bacterium
CGTAATCATTTCAATAGCTTCAAGCAGTTTTTCCGGCCGCTTGTACATATCAAGAGCGATACCCCTCTGGCCCCGGAGGTTGTCACCCAGGACATCAAAGGGAGCTAACCCTAGCACGGAGCCTCTGAAATTCGGATAACCTAATTCGGTAAGTTTTTTATTGGTGGCGGCTATTTGTCCCACCCAGCGCTGCGCCTCTTCACCCGCCGCCATCAGTTTTTTCAGTGACTCCTGCACTTCCGGTAAACCGAAGCGGCTGACGCTTCCGGTATTAAGTTGACCCAGGGGCATCAGTTTACCCAGCCCATCCATTGCCCCCCAGGTTTTCGGCAGATACGAGCGCCACCTGTAATCTGACTCGTCCAGGATGAAATCGTCATATTGGTCGGCCGTCATGTACTCGCCCTCGATAAACTGGGGGCTGCCGTCATCGGCTACGCCATGGCCCGGCCACTTCCGCTGCCTCTCATCGAGGATCTCATAGACCCGGCCCACCGGAGCGGCGGCCGGTGTCTTGGCATCAAAATCAAACTCCAGGGTACACCTGGTGGCTACTTCAATGGCCTTGTCCACATCATACATCACATCCTTCTGGGTATAGCCGCAATAAGCGGCGGCATATTCACCCAGAAATGGGCTAACCGGCACCCGGTCCGGGTTTTTCTTCATCTGGATGGCGTCTACGATTCGGGAGACCCTCGCCTTGTAGTCGGCTTCGGCCCGGGCAGAGGCAAAGTTAATATCTGCCGGAGAGAGCCAGGCCTCGATGCGCCTTTCCATTTTCTCGTCCGCTGAAAGCTCTTTCCAGGGTAATTCTGTAGTCCTGGTCTGTATAGCCATCGTTTTGTCTCCTTATCAGTGATGCCCGGGTGAAAAGCAGTATCAGGATATCGGCTTGAACCTGGGCAGGGTTATTTCAGGAGTAACATCATCGAAAACTACCTCAACCGGCATATCAACTTTGATGTCCTCGTTATCACATTCAACGATGTTGCTCGTCATACGGACTCCTTCATCCAGCTCAATTATTGCAATATTATAGGGGACATCATCTGCAAATGCAGGTCTGGCCGGCCGGTGGGCAATCGTGAAAGAATAGACTTTCGCTTTTCCGCTGGCTTGAACCCATTCTGTATTATCAGACAAACAGCTGACGCACATACCGCGGGGATAAAACTGAAAGGTGCCGCAATCTTTACATCGCTGAATCAGCAGCTCGTGCCTTTTTGTTCCTTCCCAGTAAGGTTGTGTTTCCGGATATACGAAAGGTAACGGCTTGTTATACTCAGGCATATTATATTAATTCCTCCCCAGAATAACTGTGGCCGCAGAGGAAAGTACTCCCCCCATGCCACTGGCGACCCCGATTTCAGCCCCGGGCACCTGTCTTTCACCGCACTCACCTCTCAGTTGGCGGACCGCTTCAATCAGTAAAAAGATTCCGAGCATGCCGGGATGAGTGTAGGAAAGCCCGCCACCACTGGTGTTTAGGGGAAAGGCTCCCCCCGGGGCTGTCCGTTGACCCTCAACAAAGGAACCGCCCTCGCCTTTTTTACAGAATCCAAGGTCTTCCATCTGGAGGAGGGTGGTAATGGTGAAGGAATCATACACCTCTGTCACATCAACATCATCCGGGCTCAACCCGGCCATTTTAAAGGCTGCCTTCCCCGAGAACTTGGCCGGGGTGACGGTTAAATCCGGCATGTAGGATATATTTGAATGAGTAAAATATTCACCGCAGCCAAGTATCCATACGGGAGGTTTTTTCAGACTCCTCGCCCTGTCTGGGCTGGTTACGATGACCGCCCCGCCCGCGTTTGTCACCAGGCAGCAATCAAGTAAATGAAGAGGGGAGCTAATCATCGGTGAATTTAGTACATCCTCAATGGTGATAGGTTCACGCATGGTGGCATTCGGGTTCAGCATCGCCCATTTCCGGGTGGCTACTGAGATTTCGGCCAGTTGCTCACTGGTGGTGCCGTATTCGTACATATGCCTGGTTGCTGCCAGTGAATAACTGTTGGCCGGACTACCCAGGCCGTAGGGGGTATCGAAATTTGCCGTCGCTGACCTGGCGTCTACAGCCATACTTCTCGGTATATGTAAATCTCTGTCCGAGACTCCCGTACCGGCCATGCAAACCAATACCGTTTCACACATACCGGCGGCTATTGCCGCGGTAGCATGGTTTACATGAGATTCGAAAGAAGCTCCGCCGATCGATGTAGAGTCAAAGAACCTGGGATTTATCTGCATGTACTCCCCTAACTCCAGCAAAGACCACATTCCACCTTGTGCGGTGCAAAGGCCGTCTATATCCTCTTTAACCAGACCGGCATCATCCAGAGCTTGTTTGGTGACCCGGGCCATAACTTCCCGGGGTGAATGCCCTGAAATAGAACCGGTTTCCGAATCAGCCACACCCACAATGGCGGCCTTCCGTGTCAAACTCCCCATGCAAAAACCTCCCTTAATTCAGATAAATCAATCGTTAATCCCGAATATAGTTTGTTAAATTGGAATCGAGGGGTTATGAAAGAATAATAACATATATCATCTCGTTGAGACACTGACCTGTTCCTAATGCGAGAGTACCGGTAACTCTGACTTGAAGAGCGCTAATCTTTATAAGAATAGGCCTGAAGTATTGACCTTCCAGCCCAAATAATTTATTATTCACTTCACGGGTATAAAAAGGAGGTTCTCATGAAAGCCGCACTTTGTTACGAATTTGGAAAACCACTGGTCGTGGAAGAGGTGGACATAGACTCGCCCCAGAAGAGCGAGGTAAAGGTAAAGATAGCCGCAACGGCTGTCTGCCACAGTGATATGCACGCCATCAATGGAGAGCTTGGCCCGTTCCTGCCTCTCCTGGCCGGCCATGAATCATCAGGTTATGTGGATGAAATTGGTGAAGGTGTCACCTCGGTTAAGGTCGGTGACCCGGTTGTCGTTTCGCTGCTGATATCCTGCGGGCGCTGCCGCCAGTGTGTTTCGGGGCGCCCTCACTTATGTGAAGAAAAATGGACCCAGGAGAAACGCACCCACACCAAGGATGGTAAGGACATCAGTCTGATGGCCAGGGTGGGCAGCTTTGCCGAGTATGTCATCGTTCATGAATCCCAGGTGGTAGTCATCCCCAAAGATATGCCTATTGACCAGGCAGCCCTCCTGGCTTGCGGGGTCATTACCGGATTTGGGGCGGTGGTTAACCGCGCCCAGGTGGAGCCCCTCAGCAGCGTTGTCGTCATTGGCACCGGGGG
>JAZFUC010000260.1:0-4361 GCA_036446995.1 Dehalococcoidales bacterium
CTGCCGGCCGCAGAAAATGAGGTCGTATTCGCCTATTTTCTTGATGGCCATAGCCAAAGCATAAGCTATGGAGTGGCTGTCACCTTCCCCAAAAACTTCGTCTTCCAGCAGGATAAGTTCATCCGCTCCCATCGAGAGCGGCTTTTTCACCACGTCACGCTGCAGGTTAGTACCCAGGCTTAAAACAGTGACCTTGCCTCCCAGGGTATCTTTCAGCTTCAAGGCAGCCTCCACCGCATTCTCATCAAAAGGGCTGATAACCGGGGCAACCCCCTGTGGCGGGACTACCGTATTTGATGAGGTATCAATCTTGAAGCTGGCTGGTGGCGCTTCTGGGTCAAGCACCTGCTTGCAGCAGACAATAATATTCATCCTGGACACACTCCTTTAATTAACGATTATTCGGTGAGCTGGAGAGGTATTCCCCAAGGGATTACTTTATCACTATACAGCTTTTGCGTCAAGAATCCGTGTGCCTGTCCGGCGAGCGAGAGACAGCTTAATCACCCGTTCGATTCCGCCCAGGTCGGCGGTTATTTCCAGTGCCGCCGACGGGAACAGACGGACCAAAAGGCCGGTAACCGCCTCTCCCTGTCCCTGCCCTATCTCCAGAAGGAGACAGCCTCCGGGCTTGAGTTTCTTATCTACTCCGGCACAGAGTCGGCTTATATCTTTGAGGCCGTCCGGCCCTCCGTCCAGGGCCAGGGACGGCTCGAAACCGCGGGTATTAACCGTATCCAGTTCCGGGGAGGGTACATAGGGAAGATTGGCAATGATTATGTCAACCGGTTCGGGCAGCGGTTCCAGCAAATCTCCTTCAAGGAGATGGACTTTTTCCGTCACCCGGTGTTTGCGGCAGTTTGTCCGGGCTACTTCCAGGGCGGAGGCCGAAATATCGGTGGCGTAAATCATAGCCCGGGGCAGGTTTACCGCCAGACTGACGGCGATGGCTCCGCTGCCTGTGCCGATATCAGCGATGGTGAGGAAAGGATAGATTTTAGCCGTCTCTATAGCCTGCTCCACCAGCAGCTCGCTCTCCGGCCGGGGAATAAGCACATCACGGTTGGTCAGAAAATCCAGCCCGTAAAACTCCCGGTGGCCGGTCAGATAAGCGGTCGGCTCGCCGGAGACCCGGCGCTCAACCAATCGCAGGAATTCCCTCTGCTGGCCGGAGGACAATCCGGCCTCCATCTCCAGGAAGAGCCGGGCGCGGTCCATTTTCAGGGTATGCCTGAGCAGTATTTCGGATTCCAGGTTATGGTCCTGAATACCCTCGGCGGCCAGAATTTTCCCCGCCTGGTCCAGCGCCTGCCTTATTATCATGCCAGTTGGTCCTGCAACTGCCTGGCCTGTTCATCCGAGGCCAGAGCATCTATCAGCTGGTCTAAATCCCCCTCCAGCACCTTGTCCAGGTTATGGATGTTCAGGCCGATGCGGTGGTCGGTTATCCGGTCCTGGGGGAAATTGTAGGTGCGTATCTTTTCCGAGCGGTCACCCGTGCCCACCTGGGAGCGGCGCTGCTTTATCATTTCATCTTCCTGTTTGCGCCTCTCGATATCCAACATCCGGGCTCTCAGCACCGCCATTGCCTTGTTCTTGTTTCTCAGCTGGGAGCGTTCGTCCTGGCAGACGGTTACGATGCCCGTCGGCAGATGGGTAATCCGCACCGCCGTGGCCACCTTGTTTACGTTCTGTCCTCCGGCCCCGCCGCTGTGGAAGATGTCAATCCTCAGGTCACCGGGGTTAATGTCCACCTCCACCTCCTCGGCCTCGGGAAGCACGGCTACAGTGGCCGTAGAGGTATGAATCCGGCCTGATGACTCGGTAACCGGCACCCGCTGCACCCGGTGAGCGCCTCGCTCATATTTCAGCCGACTGAACACGCCTTTACCCCTCACCTCGAAGATAACTTCCTTGAAGGAGCCGATGCCGCTTTCATGGGCGTTGATAATTTCCACATCCCATTTCCGTGTCTGGGCGTACCGGCTGTACATACGGAAAAGGTCGGCGGCGAACAGTCCGGCCTCATCACCCCCCGCCCCGGCCCGGATTTCCACGATGGCGTTCCGCTCGTCTTTATCGTCCTTGGGCAGCAAGGCTAATTTTATCTCCTGGAGCAGGTTCTCCACCCGGGATTCCAGGTCCTCTATCTCCTGCCTGACCATGGCCTTCATTTCTTCATCGGTCTCTTCTTCCCGCATCGTTTTGGTGGATTCCAGTTCAGCGGAGGCTGTTTTGTAGCGACGGTATTTTTTCACCACGTCTTCAATGCCGGCTCTTTCCTTGGCCAGTTTCTGCACCTGTTCCAGGTCAGAGGCTATTTCAGGCTCCGCCATCTGGCGGTTCAGTTCTTGATACCTGTTTTCCAGTTGTTCCAGACGGTTCAACATATATTATCGTTCCCTGTTCCCGTTTCAGGATATATTTTTAAGCTCTTCATAGGCTCTTTTAACTTCCTCAATGGAAGCCTCGTCTTCCAGCGTGGAAAGGTCGCCGGGGGGCTGGCCCGAAGCCACCGCTTTCAGGGCCCGGCGGATAATCTTGCCGCTCCTGGTCTTGGGCATGGAATTAACAAAATAGATAGCCCCCGGGGTGGCGATGGCCCCGATAGCATTGCGCAGGTGAGCGGTGATTTCTTTCTTTAGCTCTTCCGAGGGTGATTCTCCCTCCTTGAGTGTAACATAGAGGACGAATGTTTCTCCCTTGATTTCATCCGGTATTCCCACGGCGGCTACCTCGGTTACGGACGGGTGGGATATAACCGCGTCTTCAATCTCTGCGGTGCCGATGCGGTGTCCGGCTACCTTGAGCACTTCGTCAGCTCTGCCCAGCAGCCAGAAATAGCCGTCTTCATCACGCATGGCAAAGTCCCCGGTGTAATAAGAACCCGGATAGCGTGACCAGTAAGCCTCCCTGTAACGCTTGGGGTCTTCGTATATCTCCTGGAGCATCCCCGGCCAGGGTTTTTTAATTATCAGCAGGCCGGTCTCTCCCGGCGGCATCTCGTTGCCATCCGCGTCAACCACACTGGCATCCACTCCCGGTAAGGGAAAGGCCGCCGAGCCCGGTTTCAGGGGAATCGGCTCTATGCCCGGCGTGGGCGATATCATAAATCCGCCCGTCTCCGTCTGCCACCAGGTATCGACAATGAAACACCTCTCCCCCCCTATATATTTATAATACCACTGCCAGGCCTCCGGGTTTATCGGTTCTCCCACGCTGCCCAGCAGTTCCAGGCTGGAGAGGTCGTGTTTTTTCAGCCACTCCTCCCCGTAGCGCATAAACATCCGGATAGCCGTGGGGGAGGTATAAAAGACATTGACCCCGTATTTTTCTATAATATCCCACCAGCGGTCGATATCCGGGAAATCAGGGGCTCCCTCATAAAGGACGATAGCCGCGCCGTGAGACAGGGGGGCGTAAACAATGGCGCTGTGGCCGGTTACCCAGCCTACATCAGCCGTGCACCAGAAAACGGTATCCTCTCTGATGTTAAACACCCACTGATAGGCGGAGTGGTTAAAGACCATGTAACCGCCGGTGCTGTGCACGATACCTTTTGGTTTTCCGGTGGTGCCGGAGGTGTATAGAATGTAGAGCGGGTGGGTAGCCTCCACCGGTTCCGGGGCAACGTAATGTTCCTTAATATCATCCAGCATGGTCTCAAGCCAGATATCCCTGGCCTTGTTCCAGGGTATTTCCTCCCCGGTCCTCTTTACCACCAGCACTTTTTCAAGCGAGGGACAGAGGCCGACGGCCTCGTCTGTTATCTTTTTCAGCGGCACTATCTTGCCCCGGCGGTAGCCACCATCGGCCGTGACGATAAGTTTGGCCTGGACATCCCTGACCCGGTCACAAATCGCCTGGGCGCTGAACCCGGAGAATATGACGGTATGGACGGCCCCTATCCGGGCGCAGGCCAGCATAAAGGTGGGCAGTTCGGGAATCATCGGCAGGTAAAGGGCTACCTTATCGCCCTTTTTAATGCCCAGTTTCAGGAGCACCGCGGCGAAGCGGTTTACGTCACGGTACAGGGTGGAATAACTGAGCACCCGGGTATCGCCGTTTTCCCCTTCCCAGTAGATGGCTACCTTGCTTTTACGCCAGGTCTTTACGTGGCGGTCCACACACTGGTAGGAGGCATTAAGCTTGCCGCCGACGAACCACCTGGCATAGGGGGGTTTCCAGTCCAGTACCTTGTCCCAGGTCTGGTACCAGTCCAGCTTGCGGGCTTCCTCCCCCCAGAACTTTTCCGGGTCGTCCATGGAGCGCTGGTGCATTTCCTGATAGCGCTTTGACGGCCATATCTTCTGGTCAGTAGGTAAATGACCGGTGGTGCTTTTATTTTTATTTTCGGTCAT
>JAZFUC010000261.1:0-5537 GCA_036446995.1 Dehalococcoidales bacterium
GGTCCATTATACCGGGACGCTTGAGGACGGCAGCCAGTTTGACAGCTCGGTGGGGCGTGACCCCCTGGAGTTTACCATCGGGGCCGGGCAGATGATTGCCGGGTTTGACCGGGCCGTGCTGGGAATGACCGGCGGAGAGAAGAAAACAGTGATCATTCCGGCAGCCGAGGCTTACGGAGAGCGCAGTGATGACCTGGTGGTGGAGGTAAGCAGGGACGAGCTTCCGGAGGGTATTACTCCGGAGGTGGGTATGATACTGATGAGGGGCAACAATGTAGTTACCGTCATCGCCGTTTCCGAGACGACATTTACCATCGATACTAACCACGAGCTGGCCGGGGAAGACCTCATCTTCGAGATAGAACTGGTATCTATAAAGTAGGTTAAAAATAACATCATGCCAATAGAAAGTAAGCTTGTTCCGGTAGGAGTTGCCGCCCCTGACTTCACACTCCCCAGTGCCAGTGGAGACGAGGTCTCTCTGCACGATTATCGTGGTAAGTCCATTGTGGTCCTTGTCTTTCTGCGAGGGTTTATGTGACCGTTCTGCCGCCGGCATCTCCGTCAGTTGACGAAGCAGTATGAAGAGTTCCGAACCGCGGGTGCGGAGATAGTCACGCTGGTACGGGATACTCAGCAGGCTGCCAAGACCTACTTCCGGAAGCATCCCATACCATTCCCCTGTCTGGTGGATACAGAAGGTAAGGTTTACCACCAGTACGAGGTAAAAAGCACACTCCTTTCCCTCGGCCAGCGTCCGGCGTTATTTGTGCTCGACCGTGAGGGTATCGTTCGCTACGCCTATCTGGGCAGCCAGCAATGGGAGATTCCAGGCAACGAGGAAGTGCTGGGAGTGTGCCGTAATATCGCAAATCAACCAACTGATTCCGGAGGAACACCTGCCCGCTAGCGGCGGGGCGAGGCTCTTCCGGGTTCAGACAATCTTTAACCTGAGGGTCGACCGGGTATCGTCCAGGGAAATCATTGCCACCGCTTTGTAACCGTTTTTCTCCGCGTATGCCCTGATAATATCCCTGTTGACATCTGTTGTGACCCCGGAACTGCCCTTGGGATAAGTCAGCCAGAGCAGTCCCCCCGGTTTCAGGCCGGGTTTCCCGTCTCAACTGATATAAAAGTCACATACAGACGCTGCCCCGGTCTGTAACATGTTTTGTACTAGTGACCGTTGTGGAGGCGATGTCTATACGTCTTAATAGGAGTCGAATATAAAGAACAAAAATATTTGACTATAGGAGGGCATTTCCACAATAATAGTGTCCCTCCCCTATAGCAAAAAGAAAAAAAAGCTGGTAAATTAAAGGAGGAAAAAATGGAACACAGACAACCCCAATTACCCTATGCTAATGACGCCCTGGCGCCCGGTATCTCCGCGGAGACAATTGAATACCACTACGGGAAACACCACGCCGCCTACGTAGCCAATATAAACAAGCTGATTCCCGGCACGGAATTTGAGAGTCTGTCTCTGGAGGAGATTATCCAGAAGGCCACCGGCGGCATCTTTAACAATGCCGCCCAGGTCTTGAACCACACTTTTTACTGGAACTGCCTTTCCCCCAACGGTGGTGGCGAGCCCGGTGGCGAGCTGGCCGAGGCCATTAACAAGAGTTTCGGCTCGTTCAAGGAATTCCAGGAGCAGTTTACCAGCGCCGCGGTTACCCTGTTCGGGTCCGGATGGGCCTGGCTGGTAAAGAATGCCGATGGCAGCCTGGCAATCGAGGCTCTGGGTAACGCCGGCACCCCTTTAAAAGATGGCAAGAAAGCCCTGTTGACTTGTGACGTCTGGGAGCACGCCTATTACATAGATTACCGGAATGCCCGGGCCAAGTACGTGGAGACATTCTGGAACCTGGTGAACTGGGATTTCGTGGCCACAAATCTGTAGCAGCGGTTCAGCGCCGTGGCTAAAGAGGGAGGCTGGTTTATGAAGAAAGTTCTTATTGCCTATTTCAGTCAGGCCGGCAATACCGAGAAGATGGCCGAATTCATTGCGGAGGGAGTCCGTTTCAGCGGGCAGGAGGCAACGGTAAAGAAGGTATCAGCCCTCCGGAAAGCCGAGGACCTGGATGGGTATGATGGCTATATCTTCGGCTCGCCGACCTATCACCTGGATATTGCCGAACCGGTCAAGACTTTCCTCTTCCTGGCCAACAAAGCTAAACTCGAGGGGAAGCTGGCCGCCGCCTTCGGTTCCTATACCCATGACGGCAACGCTCCGGGGATGATTCTGGATACAATGGAACATGTCTTCAAAATGGAGCCTTTCGAGCTGGGGTCCTTCAAGCTGATGGAGCACGAACTGGGCGTTTTCAACCACAATGAACCCGTCCTGGCCGGGGCGGAGGGTATGCGCTCATGTCAGGACTACGGCAGGGTATTCGGAGAAAAACTGGGCGCCTGATTTTCCCTGTCCGGAGAGTTTTATATAATGCTCATCAGAGCGGTTTCTGTAGTTAGAGTCAGGATAGCATTTAGATTGTTAATCGGCCCGGCTTCTGTTTTCAGAAGCCGGGCTCTGTGTCTTCAGCTGACTGTCGGCTGAGCCGGGCGGTAAGTCTTTTCATTACCGGCAGGCGAAGGGCCAGCAGCAGGATCACAATTACCCCGTAAATCAGGGCCTCGCGTACATCCGCTTTTGACCCCCAGAAGAAGTGGACTACTGCCAGCAGGGCAGCCGGGAAGATTAACCAGTGCAGCCGTTTCCAGTTCCTGCCCAGTCTGACTATCCATCCCCTGGTGGAGGTTACAGCCAGCGGCAGGAGGAGCAGAAAGGCAGAAAAACCGGCCAGGGCAAAAGTTTTTTCAAAAAGGTCTTCCCTGATTAACGAGAAATCAAACCAGTAGTCCAATACCAGGAAATTCAGGAAATGAAGGCTGATATACATGAATGTAAACAGCCCCAGCAGGCGGCGCAATTCCAGGACACGGCGGCTCTTAAGCAGCCGGCTGAGGGGGGTAGAAGCCAGAGTGAGCACCAGCAGCACCAGGGCGTAGGAGCCGGTACGGAGCTGGATTTCCTTTATCGGATTGAGGGTGAGCTGGTCCTGACTGTAATTCCAGATGAGCAGCCCCAGCGGCAGCAGCCCTCCGATGTAGGTCAGGAGCCGCAGCCAGTGTCTGCTCAGAGTGGCCATCAGAAGAATTTTCTCAGGTCCATACCTTCATAGAGATAACTTACTTCTTCGGCATAGCCATTGAAGGGCAGAGTCCGCCGCCGCCGGATTTCGCCAATTCGTCTTTCGCTGGACTGTGACCAGCGGGGGTGGTGCACATCCGGGTTAACATTTGCATAAAACCCGTATTCGCTGGGTGAGGCTGCCATCCACAGGGAGACCGGCATTTCCTCAACCAGGTCAATCCTGACTATTGATTTTATGCTCTTGAACCCGTATTTCCAGGGCACCACCAGTCGCAGGGGAGCGCCGTTCTGGCTGGGCATCGGTTTACCGTAGATTCCGCTGGCCATTATTGTCAGGTCGTGCATGGCCTCGTCGATGCGCAGACCCTCGATATAGGGCCACTGGTACACCCTGCTGTTCTGCCCCGGTAACTGGGCCGGGTCATAGAGAGTCTCAAAACGAACGTACCTGGCTTCCGCTTTCGGTTCGGCCGCCTTGAGCAGACCGGCCAGGGTAAAACCCGTCCATGGGATGACCATTGACCAGGCCTCTACGCAGCGCATCCGGTAAATTCTTTCTTCAGGGGGGAACTTCGCCAGCAGGTCGTCAATATCATAAGTTTTCGGGTTGTTGACCAGCCCGCCGACTGTTACCGTCCAGGGACTCGTCTGGAAGTTCCGGGCCATCAAAGCCACATCTTCTTTGGAGGTGGTGAACTCGTAGAAGTTATTGTAGTTGAGTATAGAATCGTAGGGCGTCAGCGGGTCTTCCGGTGTCTCCTCTTCGGCGGGCGGGAGAGCATCCTCTCCCCTGCAAGCGCCGAGGAAGAGGGCGGTTGCCGCCAGGGCCCCGATTCCGGTCAGGAACTGGCGCCGGGAATGAAAGAGGTGTTCGGGAGTGATTTCAGACGGGTTTATCTTTACCATTGTGCCACCCACATTTCAGGAGACTTACAGGTATCTTAAATCCAGCTTAACCAAAAAAAGCCTCAAATGCAAATCTACATCCTTGCAAATAATGGCTCAGTTTGCATTTTTTTATTTGGGCAGTTGTTCTGGAGTTTATATTTATACCTGATTAACCTCACCCCCTTGATCCCCCTCTCCTTGGTAAGGAGAGGGGGAAAACATTTTAGAGAGGGGGCGAAGCCCCCTCTCTAACTTACTACCCCCTTCCACTACCAGGGGAAGGGGGCAGGGGGATAGGGTTGAACCATAGATAAAATCCAATATATCAGGCCTTTGTTAATCTTATTATGAAGAACCGAACAGCACCTGTAAAAACCCGTATTGACACTCAGCAGAGGTGGGTTATATGATAGCAACACTTACCCGGTAGAGGGGACGAACCGGCCCGTATTGGGGGTTTGTATATGGGGAATAAAGGCCTGTCAGGGGGTGGTGTCGGTAGACGGAAAATGGCACCGGATTTTACCCTGCCTGATGTCAATGGCGACCCGGTCACTCTCAGCAAAGTGGTGGACGGAAAACACAAGGCTCTGGTGATATTCCTGCGACACCTGGGCTGATTGGTCTGTGCCGAGCACGTGGCCCAGTTGTGCCAGCGTAGAGAAGAACTAGACCGGTTGAATGTGACCGTGCTGCTGATTTCTTTTGGCCCCCGGGAAAAAGCCGGGGAGTGGCTGGAGGAAATGTGCCCTTCATTTCAATTACTGATTGATACGGATTATAATGTTTACGGGGCTTATAATCTGAAACATTCCCGGTCGGGGTCGTGGAACCTGAAAACACTTTTCTACTACATACGCATTCTGGCCGGCGGCACAAAGTGGCGGGGGATAATCGGCGACTCTACTCAGCTGGGAGGCGATTTCATAATTAACCGTGACGGAAGTTTCCAGCTGGAATACCCCAGTAAGATGGCGACGGACCGCCCTTCCGTCCCTGAACTGATGGATTTGTTGAAGGAATAATATTATCGGGAGGGAGAAAAATGGCAGAAATAGACGAGGATTTGACCGGAAAGGTAGCCAAGATGGCTGAACTGGTTGACTACCAGACTGGCTCGGTGGTCAGCCGGACGGTGATCGAAAAGCAGACGGGGACTTGTACTGTCTTCGCTTTTGATGAGGGACAGGGATTGAGCGAGCACACCGCTCCGTTTGACGCCCTGGTAAGTCTTCTTGATGGTGAAGCTGAAATCACCATCTCGGGAAAACCCTTTCACCTGAAAGAGGGAGATATGATTATTATGCCGGCTGATGAGCCTCACGCCCTGAAGGCCGTTAAAAAATTCAAAATGATGCTGGTGATGATAAAGTCCTGATACAATATTTACTCTATTGTGTGATTAAGGTTACTGAAAACAACCCGGATAAGGGGCACTCTTAGTATTAAATATTCACACAAGAGGGAGGAATGAAAAATGGCCAGGGCA